>JBKHWC010000001.1:0-132957 GCA_046569765.1 Alphaproteobacteria bacterium
GGGGGCATCGGCCAGTTCGGGATGCGGATCTGCCCCGCCGGCCCAAGCATGTAGAAGTTGTCCTCACGCACCTCGGTCTTGATCGGGGCACCCATCGACCGCCAGTCGGGCAGCAGAGCGTCCAGGCCGCAGGGGTCCAGCACCGCGCCAGAGAGGATATGCGCCCCGACCTCGGAGCCCTTCTCCAGCACGACAACGGAAAGGTCACGATCCAGCTGCTTCAGCCGGATGGCCGCCGACAGGCCCGCAGGCCCCGCGCCCACTATGACGACGTCATAATCCATCTTCTCGCGCTGGATCGTCATTCTCTTCCCCCCATGGGCAGCCCCGACCGCCCGTGACCTGTCTACTCGCGGCACCCTGTTGCCGCAGGCGGGACCCAAGGTCAACCATGACGCAACATCATTGCCAGCAGACATCCCCGCACGCACCTTTCTGATCCCGCGCCGACCGCCCGCCGCCCGGCTGCGGCATGGCCCTTGCAATTCCCGCCCCCATCGGGTGAGGTGAGCCCGAGACAAGTCCGAAGTCATGGACCGCAACCCGGTCCGTGGCTTCTTCTTTTGCAGTGGAAGGCCGATGGAAAAGATCCCGATGACGCGGCGCGGCTTTGACGCGCTGGATGCCGAGCTGAAGCAGCTGAAGACCGTCGACCGTCCGGCGATCATCCGCGATATCGCCGAGGCGCGCGAACATGGCGACCTGTCGGAAAACGCCGAGTACCACGCTGCGCGCGAGAAGCAGGGCTTCATCGAGGGCCGCATCAAGGAGCTTGAGGGCCTTCTGTCGCTGGCCGAGGTGATCGACCCGTCCAAACTGGCGGGGCCGATCAAATTCGGCGCGACCGTGACCATCGTGGATGAGGACACGGACGAGGAAAAGACCTACCAGATCGTCGGCGAGACCGAAGCCGATATCGAAAACGGGTTGTTGAACATGCGCTCGCCGCTGGCCCGTGCCCTGATCGGCAAGGAAGAAGGCGACAGCGTGGATGTGACGACGCCGGGCGGGACCCGGTCCTACGAAATCCTGTCGATCCGTTACCTCTGAACAGGGGACAGCCCCGGTGACCCCAACTCGGGACCCCATGCGAAAGGACCCCTCGCCCCTGCCCGACTCTGGCCGGATGCTGGAGATCGGCGGCGCGGTGATGAGCGTGGTCTGGATCCTGCTGATCCTTGGCTATGTCTTCCTGTCGCCCCCGGGCAGCGAGGCGCGGACCTTCGGGCTGGTGATGACCCTTCTGATGGTCTTCCTGCCGATCGCACTGATCTGGGTGGTGGTGACGACACTGCGCTCGGTCCGCGAGTTGCGGGCCGAGGCGGCGCGGTTGCAGGCGGCGGTCGATGCGATGCGGTCCAGCTATGTGCAGGCGCAGGGCCAGCAGGCCAATCCGCAGAACGCGGCGGTGGAAAAGAAGCTGGACGAGATCGCGGCGGTGACGCGGCAGGCGGGGACGGTGCTGGCCAGTTTTTCCTCGCGCCGCGAGGCGGCCCCCGAACGGAAGGCGGCTTTGGTCCGGCCGCAGCCCGACCCGGCCGAACAACCCGCGCTGGCCCTGGGCGCCCCGGCCGAAGAGATGCGCCCCCCCCTTTCGGTCGCCGATTTCATCCGGTCCCTGCAATTCCCGGAATCACCCGAGGACAAGGAAGGTTTCCGCGCCCTGCGCCTGGCGCTGGAGGACCGGACGGTCGCCAAGCTGATCCGCTCGGCCCAGGATGTGCTGACGCTGCTGAGCCAGGACGGGATCTACATGGACGACCTGAAGCCCGACCTCTGCCAGCCCGAGCTGTGGCGCCGCTTTGCGGCGGGTGAGCGCGGCAAGTCCATCGCGGCGCTGGGGGGGATCCGGGACCGGACCTCGCTGGCGCTGACGGCGGCGCGGATGAAGGCGGACCCGGTCTTCCGCGACGCGGCGCACCATTTCCTGCGGACCTTCGACAAGACCGTGGCCGCCTTCGAGCCGAACGCGACCGATGCCGAACTGGCCGAGCTGTCGGATACCCGCACCGCGCGGGCGTTCATGCTGTTCGGGCGCGTGACAGGGACCTTCGACTGAGGGTCTTTTCGGAACGATCCGGCCACAGTTTCACTCTGCGGCGGAACAGACTTCCTTTTTCCTGGCCGCACCCCGTCAAGGGATGAAACCCTGTTCCGTTAGGCCTATGTTCGCGCCAGACAGAATTCCAACCGCAAGAGGTTCCCGATGGCTATCCGCATCAACGACATCGCTCCCGATTTCACCGCCGAATCCACCGCCGGCACGATCCGGTTCCATGACTGGCTGGGCGACAGCTATGGCATCATCTTCAGCCATCCGCGCGACTTTACCCCGGTCTGCACCACGGAATTCGCCGCCGTCGCCCAGCTGGCGGCCGAGTGGAAGAAGCGGAACACCAAGGTGATCGGCGTGTCGGTGGACAGCGTGGAAGACCACGGCAAGTGGAAGCGCGACATCGAGGCCTTCGGCGGCGCTCCGGCCGATTTCCCGATCATCGACGACACCAGCCTGACCGTGGCCAAGGCCTATGACATGCTGCCCGCCGACTATTATCTGCCGACCGAGGGGCGGACCCCGGCGAACTCGGCCACGGTGCGGACGGTGTATATCGTCGGACCGGACAAGAAGATCCGCCTGTCGATGACCTATCCCATGTCCATCGGCCGCAACTTCGCGGAAATCCTGCGCGCGCTGGACGCGGTGCAGAAGACCGATGGCGTGCCGCTGGCCACCCCCGCCAACTGGGTGCCGGGGCAGGATGTGATCGTGGCGCTGGCGTTGAACAACGAGCAGGCGAAGGAGCGTTTCGGCGAGCTGGACATCAAGCTGCCCTATCTGCGCTTCGCCAAGGCCTGAGGCTTCGGGGGGCTTCGCCCCCCCTACGCGCCTTCCACTTTCGGCAAAAGCAACACCGGCGCGCCAAGCTCGACCTGCTCGTACAGCTCGATGATGTGCTCGTTCGCAAGGCGCACGCAGCCGTTCGACACGGCCGAGCCGACGGTCCAGGGCTCGGGCGTGCCGTGGATGCGCAGGAAGGTGTCATTCCCCAGATCGTCAAACAGATACAGCGCCCGCGCGCCAAGCGGGTTGCCTTCACCACCCGGCATCCCGTCGGCCCATTTGGCATATTGATCGGGATCGCGGGCTATCATGTCGTCGGTCGGGCGCCAGGACGGCCATTCCTTCTTTGCGCCCAGGGTGAACCAGCCGGATTCGTAGAGAGTCCCACGCCCCACACCCACGGAATACTGCATCCCCCGACGCTCGGTCAGTACATGGTAGAGAGCGAAATAGTCGGGATCGACGATGATCGTCCCCGGCTCTTGCGGGTCGCGGAAGCGGACGGGGCGGGGCAGGAATTCCTCGGGCATGACCCAGTCCTCGGCCGTCCGCCCGTGGGCGAGCGTGGGCAGCGGCAGGGCGGCGGCGATGCCGGTGGCGACGAAGGTGCGGCGGGTCAGGTTCATGCTCTTGTCCTTTTTTCGTAATCCTTGCGGGGACGCATATCACGCGCACCACAAGATGCTGTGAGACAAGACGCAAAAGGCCCCGCGGTTTCCCGCGGGGCCTTCACATTCATGAAAGCGGAAGGATCAACCCTCGGCCGCTTCTTCCTTTTTCTCGACGATTTCCTCGCCGGTCTCCTGGTCGACCATCTTCATGCCAAGGCGCACCTTGCCGCGGTCGTCGAAGCCGAGGAGCTTGACCTTGACCTCCTGGCCTTCCTTCAGGATCTCGTTCGGGTGGTTCAGGCGCTTGTTGGCGATCTGGGAGACGTGGACCAGACCGTCGCGCTTGCCGAAGAAGTTCACGAAGGCGCCGAAGTCGACCAGCTTCACCACCTTGCCGGTGTAGATCTGGCCTTCTTCCGGTTCGGCCACGATCGACCAGATCATGTCATAGGCCTTCTTGATGGCCTTCTGGTCGTTCGAGGCGATCTTGATCTGGCCGTCGTCGTTGATGTCGACCTTGGCGCCCGAGACCTCGACGATCTCGCGGATGACCTTGCCGCCCGAGCCGATCACTTCGCGGATCTTGTCGGTCGGGATCTGCATCGTCTCGATCTTCGGAGCGTATTCGCTGAAGCCCTGCGGGGCCGAGAGCGCCTTGCCCATCTCGTTCAGGATGTGCATCCGACCGTCTTTCGCCTGAGCGAGAGCTTGCTTCATGATGTCGGGGGTGATCCCGGCGATCTTGATGTCCATCTGCAAGGACGTGATGCCCGAAGCGGTGCCGGCGACCTTGAAGTCCATGTCGCCGAGGTGATCCTCGTCGCCCAGGATGTCGGTCAGCACGGCCCAGGAGCCGTCTTCCTCAAGCACCAGACCCATCGCGACGCCCGCGACAGGGGCCTTCAGCGGCACGCCCGCGTCCATCATCGAGAGCGACCCGCCGCAGACCGAAGCCATCGACGAGGAACCGTTCGATTCGGTGATCTCGGACACGACGCGGATCGTGTAGGGGAAGTCGGTGGGCGCAGGCAGAACAGCCTGCAGCGCGCGCCAGGCCAGCTTACCGTGGCCGATCTCGCGACGGCCGGGCGAACCCACGCGGCCGACTTCGCCGACCGAATAGGGCGGGAAGTTGTAGTGCAGCAGGAAGTTCGAGCGGTAGTTGCCGTTCAGCGCGTCGATGATCTGCTCATCCTCGCCCGTCCCGAGAGTCGTCACCACCAGACCCTGGGTTTCACCCCGGGTGAACAGCGCCGAGCCGTGTGCGCGCGGCAGGACGCCGGTTTCGCAGACGATCGGGCGGACGGTCTTGGTGTCGCGGCCGTCGATCCGGCGGCCGTGCTTGACCACGTCGCCGCGCAGAACCGCCGATTCCAGCTGCTTGATCGCCGGATAGAGGTTCGCGTCGGCCTTGTCCTCGTCGCTCATCGCGGCGGTGATCGCCTCGACGGCGGCCTGGATGGCGTTGGTCCGCTCTTGCTTGTCGCGGATCGCGAAGGCGGCGCGCATCTGCTCTTCACCGGCGGCTTTCACCTTGGCGTAAAGCGCCGAGTAGTCGGGCGGGGTGAAGTCGAACGGCTCTTTGGCCGAGGCTTCAGCGAAGTCGATGATCAGGTCGATCACCGGCTGCATCTGCTCGTGGCCAAACACGACGGCGCCGAGCATTTCCTCTTCGGTCAGCTCGTAAGCCTCGGATTCCACCATCATCACGGCGTCCTTGGTGCCGGCGACGACGAGGTCCAGGCGCTGTTCGGGCTTCATGCGCAGTTGCGTCATGTCGTCCATCGCCGGGTTCAGCACATACTTGCCGTCGACAAAGCCGACGCGCGCCGCGCCGATCGGGCCCATGAACGGCACGCCCGAGACGGTCAGCGCCGCCGAGGCCGCGATCATCGCCACGATGTCGGGGTCGTTCACCAGGTCGCAGGACAGCACGGTCGCCATGACCAGCACTTCGTTGCGGAAACCGTCGACGAACAGCGGGCGGATCGGACGGTCGATCAGACGGGAAACCAGCGTTTCCTTTTCCGAGGGCCGCGCCTCGCGCTTGAAGAAGCCGCCGGGGATCTTGCCGGCTGCGTAGTACTTTTCCTGGTAGTGAACAGTCAGGGGGAAGAAGTCCTGGCCCGGCTTCGCGGTCTTCGCGAAGGTCACGTTGGCCATCACCTGGGTTTCGCCCAGCGTCGCGATCACCGACCCATCGGCCTGACGCGCAACTTTCCCCGTTTCCAGAGTGAGCGTTTCATTGCCCCACTGGATCGATTTCTTCGTCACGTTGAACATGTATCGTTTCCTCTGAGGACCCGGCCCCTGCCGGTGCCCTCGAACATCTGGCGGCCCCATTGCCGCCGTCCCCCCGATCCTTCGCACGGGCCCCGGGGGCGGGCCTCACGTCTCAGATGGCGCGGGCCATACAGGAAAACGCATTGGATGGAAAGCAAATGATAAGCCCGGCCCCTTGCAGGAGCCGGGCCTTGCACTGTCTTGGGTCAGATCAGATGGCCGACTTGATCCAGTTTTCCAGCGCGGCCTTCGGGGCGGCGCCGACCTTGTTCGAGACGACCTGGCCGTCCTTGAACATGAACAGCGCCGGGATGCCGCGCACGCCAAGGGTGGCGGGGCTGTCCGGGTTCTCGTCCACGTTGACCTTCACGATCTTGACCTGGCCGGCATATTGCGCGGCGAGTTCTTCCAGCGCGGGGCCGATCTGGCGGCAGGGGCCGCACCATTCGGCCCAGAAATCCACGACGACCGGAATCGGCGACTTGCGGACTTCGGCATCGAAGGTGGCGTCGGTGACTGCGACGGTGGCAGCGCCCATGGTCGTTCTCCTACGGGATTTGTCAGGTTATGAAAGTATGAAGGTGAGCCGGGAAGGTCAAGGGATCGTGGTGCGGGTCAGGGCGGCCCTCACGATCTCGGGATCGACCTGCATCAGGCGGGGGCCGCGGGTCCAGAGGATGGCGGTTTCGATGGTCCGCCCGGGGTAGATCTGGCCCAGCATATGGGCATAGGCGCCCAGCTGGCGCAGGATGCCTTCGGGGATCTGGTCCGGGGTCGCGGGGATCACGGCGTTCGACTTGTAGTCGATGATGCGGATGCGGTCGGGGGTCACGACCAGCCGGTCGATGCTGCCCGCGAGGATCCGGCCCTGCCAGGGGGCGGCGACGGCGACCTCGGCCAGGGTATCGGGGCCGAAGAGGGGCGCAAGGTCGGGCGCGGTCAGCACCAGCCGCGCCTCGGCCAGGATTTCGGCGGCGAGGGTCGGGTCGGGGATCAGGCTGGCGGCATGGTCGGGCCAGGTGGCGGAGTCGAGGGCAGGCAAGCGCTCCAGCAAGAGGTGCAGGGCGGTGCCCCGCGCCTTGGCGATGGCCTCGGGCCAGGCGGCCTCGCCGGGGAGCGCCTTGGCGCCGCCGAGATCGGAGGGCGAAAGCGGCTTTGGCGGTTCCAGCGGCACGGGCGCGGGGCGGGTCAGCCAGTCGGGCAAGGCGCCGGGGGCCATGGGCGCGGCGGGCAGGCTCCAGGCGGGCTCGGGCCAGTCGCCGAAGGCGTGGCGGCGGATGCCGTCGGTGTCGAAGGCCCCGGCACGGTCGACCCCGGCGCGGATCAGGTTGTACCAGCAGTCGGTCTGCTTCACCTCGCCCGCCGCGGCGGTGATCAGCCAGCAGCGCGCGCGGGTCATGGCGACGTAGAGGAGGCGCAACCGCTCGGCCGCCTCACGGGCCTGTCGGGCGGCGCGTTCGGCGGCGATCGGGGGCGGGCTTTCGGCGCTGGGAGTCTTCCAGACGGCGGGGCCGTTGGGCAGGCGGTAAAGCTGGTCCCTCTCTTGCGGCTTGCGGTCGCCGGTGTCGGGGAGGATCACGATCTCACCCTCCAGCCCCTTGGCGCCGTGGACGGTCATCACCCGGATCAACCGCCCCTCGCCATCCAGCTGGCGCTTCACCTCGACATCGTCGGTCTGCATCCAGACGAGGAAGCCCGTCAGGCTGGGAACCTCATGCCCTTCGTAGACGAGGGCCTGCGACAGAAGCTCATCAATGCCGTCCTGCGCTTCGGGGCCAAGCCGGGCGAGCAGCTTGCGGCGGCCGTCATGGCGGTGCAGCGCGCGTTCGATCAGGTCGTAGGGCCGCAGGAAATCGGCCTGCGCGCGCATGTCATTCAGGAAGGCCAGCGTCTCCGGGCGGCTGGTGTCATCGCGCAACGCCTCCCATAGATAGCCCTTGCGGGGGTTGGCCAGGCGAAACAGCTCGGCCTCGGACCAGCCGCAAAGGGGCGAGCGGAGGAGGCTGGCGAGGGACAGGTCATCCTCGGGCGTGTCGAGGAAGGCGAGAAGCGCGGTCAGGTCGCGAACCGCCAGTTCGCCGCCCAGTTTCAGACGGTCGGCCCCGGCGATGGGCAGGTTCAGCGCCTTGCAGGCCCGGATGATCTCGTGGAACAGGGGAGAGCGGCGTTGGACGAGGACCAGGAAGTCGCCGTAGTGGACCGGGCGCTGCGGCGGTTTGCCGTCACGGGGGACCTGCGGGATCTGCACCCCGGCGGCGACGGTGTCGCGGATCCATTCGGCGATGCGGCCGGCAAGGATGACGCGGGGATCCTCGGCGCTGCGGGCGTCTACCGGATCGAACCAGTCGCCGGGCTCGGGCACGTCTGCCTTTTCCTCGACCGGCCAGACATCGACCCGGCCGGGCAAGCGCTCGTTGAAGGCGCGATGCCGGGATTCGCCGCCCAGCGCCTGGAATTCGGCCTCGGTGAAGGTCAGGTCGACCACGTTCAGGATCGCGGGGGATGAGCGGAAGGAATGTTCAAGCGACTGGGGCACGAGCCCGGGCCCGCCCTGCAACCGGCTGTGGAAATGGTTGCGCTTGAGGTCGAAGGCGGCGACGTCGGCGCCCTGGAACGAGTAGATCGACTGCTTCTTGTCGCCCACGACGAACAGCGTCCGGGGACGTGTCCCAGCCCCCTCGCCCGCGATCAACTCGGACGCGAGGGATTCTATCAGGTCCCATTGTTCCGGGCTGGTGTCCTGCGCCTCGTCCACCAGGATGTGGTCGATGCCGCCATCAAGACGGTAAAGCACCCAGGCCGCCAGTGAAGGGTCATTTAGCAACGCCCGGGCTTTGCCGATCAGGTCGTCGAAGTCGAGAAGGCCCCGTGCCGCCTTGCGCGTCTCATACTCGGGGAGGAAGGCGGCGGCGAAACGGTGCAGTGCAAGGGATTTCTCGGCCGCGTCCAGGCAGATGCGCTGCGCACGGGCGGTCTCGACGCGGGCCATCAGGGCTTCGCAGCGGTCCATGATGGCGGCAAGGGCGGTGCGGGTGTCCTTGGTGGGGAACTTGCCGATCTTGGCGGCAAAGGGCGCGGCCGCGCTGTCACCGAAGAGGAAGAGGTTTTCCAAGGCCGAAAGGGTCGACAGATCGGGGTTGGCAAGGTCCAGGGTGCGGAGCTTGTCGGCGGCCTTGATGTCGGTCGATGTTCCTTTCGCCAGCCCGGCGATCAGGTCGGGGAACCAAAGCGGCTCGTCGCCCAGAAAGGTCTCGGCCAGCAGGTCGGCGGTCGCATAGCCCGGCGGCAGGCCGAACAGCGACCAGATCGCGGGCCGGTCCAGCGGCGTGGCAAAGGCGGCGCGGTGGCGGGAGAGCTCTTCGACCAGGGGGGCGAAATCCTCGGCCCCCTGCACCTCGGCCAGGCGGCGGACCAGGGGGGCGTGGGGACCGTCGGCCAGTTCCTCGACGATCTCGGCGCGCATCTGGCGGGCAGAGCGGTCGTCAAGCTCGGCGAAACCAGGGGGCACCCCGGCCTCGAGCGGGAAGCGGCGGAGGAGGCTGCCGCAGAAGCTGTGGATGGTCTGGATGCGCAGGCCGCCGGGAGTCTCGATGGCGCGGGCGAACAGTTGACGGGCCCGGGCCAGGCGGGGGGCAGAGAAGTCCTCTTCCCCAAGGTTCAGAAGTGCCTTGCGCAGGTCGGGTTCGGGGGCCATCGCCCATTCGCCCAGCCGCTTGAACAGGCGGTTCTGCATCTCGGACGCGGCGGCCTTGGTGTAGGTGAGGCAGAGGATATGCTGCGGTTCCACCCCCGAAAGCAGAAGCCGCGCCACCCGGTCGGTCAGCACGCGGGTCTTGCCGGACCCGGCGTTGGCGGACAGCCAGGTGTTGCGGTCGGGCTGGGCGGCGGCGATCTGGCGTTCGAAGGCGGGGTTGATCGTCATGTCAGGTCCTCGGCCAGCGGGTCCTGGGTCATGTCCCATTCGCCGTAGCGCGACAGGTGGTCATAGTCCGAGACGTCCTTCTCGGACATGACCGCGCGGCGGGCGGTGTAGCCTTGGGTGGGCCGGGCATACGCCTGGATCAGGCGCACGAACTCGTCCCAGACTGTACCGATCTGGCCGGGTTTCAGGTCGGTTTCCACGGTCTTCAGCTCGGCCTTCAGCCCGACGAAGGCGATCCGCGCGGCCTCGGAGGGGCCAAGCGAGGCGAACCCGCCACGTTCGGCCATGGCAGCGGCAAGGAGGAGCTGCTTGTCGAAATTGCGCTGCTGCTTTTCGCTGGGCGGGTCGCCGGTCTTGTAGTCGATCAGGAGGAGGCGGCCGTCGGAAAGCCGGTCGATGCGGTCGGGCTTTCCGGTGAGGGTGAAGTCCAGGCCGGCGACCTGGGTGGCGCCTTTTTCTTCAAGCAGGACAGGGGTGCCGCCAGTGGTGGCAGAGTAGCGCAGGAAGGCATCCGCCGCCTTGGCGATCCGGGCACGCCAGACGGTGCGGGCCAGGGGCCAGGCGACGCGGGCGGCCAGGATCTCGTCGGCGATGGACAGAAGCGTGGCGCGGTCGGTGCCGCCGCGCTTCAGGAACGTTTCAAGGATCTCGTGCAGGACGACGCCACGCAGGCGGGGGTCGGCCGCGGGGCGGAGGGGGTCAAGCGGCGACAGGCGCAGGACGTGGCGGGCGTAGATCGCATAGGGGTCGCGGACGAGGCGGCCGATTTCCGTGAGCGACAGCCGCTTCGGTCGCGCTTCGACCGGCGGGCGGGGCGAGGGTCGCGGGGCGGGAGCGACGGGATCCACCTGGTCGAAACGGGCGGCGAGGGCCAGCCAGTGCTGACCGCGTTCCCGCATCAACTCCAGCGCCCGGGGGCCGTCGCGGTCGGGCAGGCCGGACATCAGGTTGACCAGCCGGTTCAGCCAGCGGGCTGGCACGGTCTCGGCCTCGGCCCCTCGCATGGCGCGTGTCAGCACGACGCGCGGGGCGGCGACGGCCTGCTGATAGTCATGCGCGGACAGGCCGATCCGGCGCTCGGGCAGCAGAAGCCCGGCCGCCTTGCGCATCGCCCGGTTCAGCCAGGGGTCGGGCGGCGGCTGGGCGGGCCAGGCGCCTTCGTTCAGGCCACCGAGGATCACAAGTTCGGCCCCCTGCACCCGCGCCTCGATCGTGCCCCAGACCATGATGCCGGGATGGACGCTTTCGGCCTCGCGCACCTCATGCCGTTGCAGGACGCCGTGGAACAGGCGGTCGTAATCGCCGGGGGAGAGGGTGCCGGCGGCCCCGGCCTCGGCCATCAGTTCGGCGGTAGCCTCGGCGGCCTTCTGGCCGGCCTCCTTTTCCCACAGCGCGCCGGAGCCTTCGGCGGCGAAGCCACGGGCCAGCCGCTCGGCGGTGAAGAGATGGGTTTCGACGAAGGCGGTCAGCGGCTGGGGGCCGATGCTGACCAGCGGTGAGAGCGTTTCGCCGAGGATCCGCGCCCAGTCCTGCGCTTCGCCTATCCGGCTGTTTTCGGCCCAGGTCGCCAGGCTTTCGGCGGTCGGGAAGGCGGGGCCATGGCGGCGGAGGTGGAGTTCAAGCTCGCGCGTCAGGATCAGATGCGTGCCGCGACCGGGGCCGGAGAAGGCGAGAGGGTGTTTCAGCAGCGCAAGCAGGCGGTCGGCGGTCAGACGCTCGCCGATCAGCCCCGAGATCTGGCGCAGGAAACGGCCGGGTGCGGACAGCGGCAGCGGGCGACCGGCGGAATCGTCGGGTCGGATGCCCCAGCGGTCCAGCGCGGCGGTGACCCGGCGCGTCAGGTTCCGGTCGGGCGAGACCAGGGCGGCGCGGGTCCCCCGCTCGGCCGCGTCGCGCAGGATCAGGGCAATGGCGAAGGCTTCGGCCCGTTCGCCGGGGGCCTCGATCAGGGTCAGGTCCTGGGTGGCCGGGATCAACGGCGGCAGGGATGGGCCTTCGGCAAGCCACTGGTCGGTGATCGGCGCGGGACGAAGCGACAAGGAAATCAGGCGGTTGCGGTCGGGTGATGGCGCGGGCACGGCGGTCCAGGGGCGCACGCCGTCAGGGCCGCAGCCCAGCCGGTCCATCAGCGCGCGGAAGCGGAACTGGGGGTGATCCTCGGCCGTCAGGGCATCGTCCAGCCGGTCCCAGACTTCGGGCGGCTGGTCGAAATCGTAGCCCGGCAGAACCACCGCCCCCTGCGGCAGCCGTGCCACCGCTTGCATCAGAAGCGCCGTCGTCCCGCGCGAGCCGGTGGAGCCCGCGACGATCACGGGGGCCTGTGGCGGCTGGGTCTGCCAGTGGTCGGCCAGGGTGAGAACCGCCTGCCGCAATCCGGCCGCGTCGGCCTCGATCGTCTGCGCGACGATGCCCAGGAAGGCCTGGGTCCGCGCCCAATGGGCGGAATGTTCGGCCACGTCCAGCGCCGCGATCCGGGCGGGCGCGACACCTTCGTCCTGCATCTCCTCCATCAGCGCGGCAAGACTGTCGGCCAGGTCGTAAAGCGCGCTGCGGGGGAAATCCGTTGTGCCGGTCTGCAGGAGCTTGTCGAGCAGCACCGTCAGCTCCAGCCGCCTGCGCAGGGGCGAGGCGGCGGGGGTCAGGGGCTGCATGCCCAGCGCCGGAATGTCGGTCAGCAACAGGAGCCGGGGCAGAAGGCGCGCGCCCTGGGACAAAAGGCAGTCCGTCACCCGCCGCCGCATCCGCTGCGTGTTCAGGATCAGGGTAACGCGAGCCAGAGCCTCGGGCGGCTGATCCTTCATGCGGTCAAGCAGGCCCGCAACCAGTTCGGCCGGGAAATCGACACCGGGGGGCAAGGCGAAAAGCGCTGGATCAGCCATCGGCGGCATGGTGCAGAAGGCGCTCGGCTTCGGCAATCCCTTCCGGGTGGCCGACGTCGCACCAGCGACCCTGATGCACAAGGCCAAAGGCGGTGCCCGCGGCAATCATCTCGTTCCACGGGCAGTTGAGCGAGAAGGCATCCTCGGCGATGCTGGCCAGCCGGTCGGGGGCCAGGATGCAGGCGCCGATGTAGACGTGGTCCTCACCCCCCTGCCCCCGGTTGATCCGGCCCCGGTCATCCAGCCGGAAATCGCCCTTCGGCCCATGCGCCAGGGTCTGATCCAGCGGCAGAAGAAGCAGCAGCGTCTCCATCCGCGCAGGGTCCCAGGCGGCGGCGAGTTGGGAGAGCGGATTCGCGCCGGTCCAGATCCCGTCGCTGTTGAGGAGCGCCACCGGGCCGGGGCCCAGAAGCGGGAGCGCGGCTTTCAGACCGCCGCCGGTTTCCAGGATGTCCGGCTCATGGCTGATCGCAATGCCCTTTGGGGTCAGGTGGGCGGAAAGCTGTTCGGCCTTGTAATGCGTGTTCGCCACGATCCTTTGCGCGCCCGCACCGTCCGCCATGTCCAGCGCATGGTCGATCAGCGGCCGCCCCGCCACCGGGATCAGCGGCTTGGGCCGGTCGGCCGTCAGCGCGCCCATCCGGGTGCCGAAACCGGCAGCGAAGATCATCAGCGGGAAGGGGAAGTCGGGCATTGGGCTTCGATGCGGGCAAGGGTGGCGGGGGTGGGCTCTGGCAGGGCCTCGGCGCAAATGCTGCGAAGCTCGGCCAGCGCGGGATGGGTCAGGTTCTGCTGCAGCTGGCCCCAGACGCGGGGGATCAGGCGGAGATAGCCGGGTTTGCCCGCAACAATCCCCAGCCGGGCGAAGACACCCAGGATGCGCAGCGCACGCTGGGCGCCGAGGGTGGCGTAATGGGCGGCGAAAGACTCGCGGGCTGCGCCGGTCATGCTGGCGAAGCGTTCGATCATCCGCGATTCGATCGCAGGCGAGACATCCCGGCGCGCATCCTGGAGCAGCGAGACAAGATCATAGCCGGGCTGGCCCAACTGGCCGAGCTGAAAGTCGAGGAGGCCGACCCGCGCCGTCCCCTGTCGGGAGGGAAGCCAGAGCAGGTTCTCGGCGTGATAGTCGCGCAGGATCAGGACGCGCGGACCATCGGCATGGGTTTCCAGGGCCTGAGTCAAGGAAGCGGTGAAGGGACGAGGATCGGGAGTGCTGCCGGTGGCGGCGAAGGCGTAGACGGTCAGGGCGAGCGCGGCAGCCTCGGCCCAGTCGCGGGCTGTCATGCTGGGCAAACCGGGCGGCGGCGGGGCGGCCTGCAGATGGACGAGCACATCGACGCCGGCGGCGTAAAGCGGTTCTTCCAGAGTTTGATCTGCCGCGACGAGGCGGGCGAAAAGGCCGTCGCCCAGGTCTTCCAGCAGCAGCAAGCCCCGCGCAAGGTCAGTTGCCAGCAGGCGCGGAGGCGAGAGGCCGAGGCTGGACAGATGCCGGGCCATGGCGGCGAAGGCGGCGGGGTCGTCGGCGCCTCCGGGCGGGTTGTCCATCAGGACAGCGGTTGCCGCCCTGCGCGTCAGTCGCCAGTAGCGCCGGTCGGAGGCGTCCCCGGCCAGGTGGCGGCGGTCGGCGTCGTCCCAGCCGGCCTGCGCCAGGAAGGCGGCGATCAGGGGCTCGCGCTCAGACATCCAGCGCAGCCTTCCGCAGGGCCTCACGCCCGCCGGTGAGGATGGCCCGCCGCCCCTCGCCCATCGCAGAGAGGTCCAGACGCAGCGCGTGCGGCGGCAGGTGCGTCCCCAGCCGGTCGGGCCATTCCACCAGGCAGATCGCCTGGGTAAAGGCGTCGTCGAGGCCCAGTTCCCAGACCTCGTCGGGGTGAGTTAGACGGTAGAGGTCGGCGTGGAAGATCTCGTCCCCCGGCGGGCCATAGGTCTGGACCAGAGTAAAGGTGGGCGACGGCACCTCCTCGCCCTGCCCCAGACGGGCGCGGAGGAAGGCGCGGGCGAAGTGGCTTTTCCCGGCGCCGATCGGCCCAGAGAGCAGGATCACGTCCCCCGCCCGCGCAACCCGGGCCAGGCGTGCGCCAAGGGCGGCGGTCGCGGCCTCATCCGCGAGGAAAAGCGTCAGGGGCGACTGAGGATCGGGCGCGGTCATGGGCGCGAGTCTAGCCGCGATGGCCGGAGCCGCAAGGGCGGTTCGCCGGGACCCGGCTGTCAGGCCTGGAGCGTCATGCGGGGCAGGCTTCCGAAGGTCGGCGCGGGAATCGGCTCGGCCAGCTGGCGGGGCCGGAACGTGATAAGCGTCGCGCCGCCGGTCAGCGGGCGGAACTTGCAGTCGATCAGCCGCCCGTCGATCAGCCGCGCCTCGCCGTTCCAGCCAGTGCGGTCACCCATGGTCAGCACGAAGTCCGTCGCGTCGTCCCAGAGCAGGCTGGGCGCGGAATGAGCCCGCCACCAGCTGCACAGCGTGGCGATCCCTGCATCCGAGAGCAGCACCGCCGGATCATGGCCCCAAAGCTGGGCATAGGCGAGGTTCGACATCACCAGCTGCCCGCCCTGCGAGAAGACGGCCACGGCCTCGTCCACCGTGTCGATCACCGACTGACCAAGCTCCAGGTCGGCGCGATAGCGGCGGGTGCGGGTCATCTCGGTCGAGATATCCTCGAACATGAAGGCCAGGGCGCCATTGGGGTGCGGTCGGCCGATCACGCGGTAGGTCTGGCCGCCCGGCAGGCTCCAGGTTTCCTCGAACAGGCCCGAGGCGGCCTCTTCCTCCAGCCGGACAAGCTGCCGGCGCCAGCTGCGATAATCCTTGGGCTCCGGGATCATCGACTTGGCCCGCATCGCATCCAGCACGGCGCTGAGCGTCGGGCGGCCGATCAGGAAATCGGGCGCGAGCGAGGTCAGGTCCGTCAACGCCGGATTGAAAAGCTGCAGCACCCGGTTGCGGTCGAAGATCGCGAGGCCGATGGGCAGGTCGGCGAAGGTCTTGGTCAGGGTCTGCATGAATTCGCGCAGCGCGGTTTCGGCCTGCACGGCGGAATTGGCGGCGAGGCCGTAGCAGAACGTCTCCTCCCCCACCGGGACGCGGAAAAGGTCGAACCATTCCGGTCCGCTTTGCATCTGCAGCTTGGCGCGGTGCGGGCTTGCGCCGCGGCTGTCGGGCCGGTCGAAGAGGCGCGCCAGCGGCCAGCTGAGATCCTCCCCCTCGGGCAGAAGTTCGACGGCACGGATCAGATAGGCATGGTTGGCCCAGGTGACCTGCCCCTCTTGCCCCTCTTTCCACATCAGCACCGGCGAGCGGGCAAGGACCGCGCGCTGGGAGAGAACCTCTTGCTGAAGCGCGGCGACGGCGGCCGCACCCTGGCGGGCCATGCGCGGATCTTCGGTCGGCGAGACCATGGTCAGCCGGGTCATGCCCGAGACATGTTCGGCATGCATCATCAAAGGCGGCACGATGCCAGGGGCCGAGTTCACATGGACCTGGCCCAGCCGCGGCAGGCTGGCGACCTTTTCGGCCAGGCCGGGAAACATCGGGCCGAGGCGCACCAGAAGTTTTTGCCAGGTCCCGGGGCCATCAGCTTCGGGGATCAGCTGGCGGGCGGCGGGGGTGGCGTCCAGAAGGCGATCGCCGTCGAAGAGGAAGACCGTTCCGTCCGAGCCACCGTTGCGGAACAGGCTGGCAGCGGGGGGCGACTGGCGTGACTGCCAGACCGAAAGCAGCAGAAGGCTGGCCAGGACCACAAGGGTGGCCGACACGACCATGCCGAACATGAAGGTGATTTCATTCGCCATTCCGGTTTCCCCGGTTCTGTCCCCGATTGGGTCACCCTAGGCGGGAAGTCGTTAATTGGCGGTTAATGCTGCTTTCAACCCTCGATCCGCCGGTTTTCACCCAGCGCGCCGGCGGCGGGGACGGCCAGACTGCCAAGGTCCCAGATCGCCTCGACCACGGCGCCACAGCGCTCGGGTCGGTCCTCGACGGGCAGGAAGGGGTCGGTCGCATTGGCGAAGGTCAGCTCGGCGCCAGAGCGTTCCAGCAGCGTCTTGGCGATGAAGAGGCCAAGGCCCATCCCCTCATAGCCGGGGCGGCGCGAGCTGTCGGGATCGACCCGGCGAGCGCGGACGAAGGGGTCGCCGATCCGGCCGATCACGTTCTGGGGAAAGCCCTCGCCGTCGTCGATGATACGGATGGTGACGGTCCGGTCGGTCCAGGTCGCCTCGACCCAGACGGTCGAGCGGGCGAAGTCCACCGCGTTCTGGATCAGGTTGCGCAGGCCGTGGATGATCTCGGGCCGCCGCAGGATGGTGGGCTGGATCGGGGTGCCCTCGCCATCCGCGCCCAGCTGGAACTCAACCTTCTTGCCGCGGGCCATGTGCGGTTCGGCCGCCTCGCGCAGGACGACGGAAAGCGGGGCCTGCCGCAGGTGCAGGTCATCCTTCCCGGCCCGGCCCATGTCGCGCAGGATATCGCGGCAGCGGTCGGCCTGGTCGCGGATCAGCCGGGCGTCGTCCTGCAGGTCGGGCTGGTCGGAGAGTTCCTCGATCAACTCGGCGCTGACCAGCTTGATCGTGGCGAGCGGCGTGCCCAGTTCGTGCGCGGCGGCGGCGACGACGCCGGCGAGGTCGGTCAGCTTCTGTTCCCGCGCCAGCGCCATCTGCGTGGCAAGCAGCGCCTCGGACATCGAGCGGATCTCGGTCGCGACCCGGCGCGAGTAGAGGCCGAGGAAGACGATCCCGATCACGATCGACAGCCAGAAACCGAATTCGAAGATCCGGGGCACGACAAGCTCACGCCCGTCGGTAAAGCGCAGGGGCAGGTGCCAGAAGGCGGCGATGGTGATGAGAAGGATCGCCGCCCCGCCAAGGATGACCGTCGTGCGCAGCCGCAGCGCGCTGGCCGAGATCGTAACGGGGGCAAGGACCAGAAGCGCAAAGGGATTGGTCAGCCCGCCGGTCAGCACGATCAGAAGCCAAAGCTGACCAAGGTCGAAGAGCAGGGTGAGAAGAGCCTCGGTTTCGCTCAGGCGGCGGTTCTCGGGGAAAAGCGTGATGGAAAAGACATTGGCCAGGACCGAAAGCGCCACGGCGGCAAAGCACAGGGCGAGGGGCAGCTCCAGCCCGTAAAACTTGTCGGTGACGATGATGGCCGCCAGCTGCCCCAGGATCGCCATCCAGCGCAAAAGGATCAGCGTGCGCAGGCGCACCCAGTTCTGCCCCGCATCGCGCGGGGGAAAGGCAATGGCACCCGTGCCCATTCCGCGACCAGATGTCCTTTCTGGCTGATTTCCCATTGTTATGCCGCGCCGCATCTGGGATCAATGCGACCGCATCACGATGCGAAGGAGGTTCCGATGACCAGGCTTTATGCAGGCGTGGCCGCTGCGGCCGTTGCGGCGCTTCTGGGCGGATCGGCGTGGTATGTCCTGTCGAACCGAGGCGACGATGCCTTTGCCCAGTGCCGCCAGGGCCAGATCGCCGGGGGCGATATCGGCGGGCCGTTCTCCCTGGTGAACCCGGCGGGCGAGACGGTCACCGATGCCCAGGTGCTGACCAAGCCAAGCCTCGTGTATTTCGGCTATACCTTCTGCCCCGACGTCTGCCCCTTCGACATGGCGCGCAATGTCGAGGCCGTGGATATCCTGGAAGAACGCGGCATCGACGTGACGCCCGTCTTCATCTCCATCGACCCCGAGCGCGACACGCCCGAGGCGCTGGGGGATTACGCCTTCAACATGCACCCCAAACTGATTGCGCTGACCGGCAGCGCGGAACAGGTCAAGGCGGCCAGCCAGGCCTACAAGACCTATTACCGCAAACAGCCCTCCGAGGACGAATTCTACCTGGTTGACCATTCCACCTTTACCTATCTGATGCTGCCCGGCATCGGTTTTGTGGATTTCTTCCGGCGAGAGGTTACATCTGAGCAGATGGCCGACAGCGTCGCCTGCTTTGTCGAGGCGGCCGGTGCTGTGAAATAGACCATGGGGATTGCATGACCGACCAAACCGAAGCCGATCTGGGACCCGACCGCTCGCTGCTTCTGGTCGACGACGACGAGCCCTTTGTGAAACGCCTGGCCAAGGCGATGGAAAAGCGTGGATTCCTGCCCGATACTGCGCAGTCTGTGGCGGAAGGCCGGGCCAAGGCGGTGGCACGGCCTCCGGCCTATGCGGTCGTGGACCTGCGGCTGGAAGATGGCAACGGGCTGGAGGTGATCGAGACGCTGCGGGAAAAGCGGCCGGATTGCCGGATCGTGGTGCTGACCGGCTATGGCGCGATTGCGACGGCGGTGGCCGCGGTAAAGATCGGGGCGGTCGATTATCTGTCGAAACCGGCCGATGCCAATGACGTGACCAATGCGCTGCTGGCCCGCGGCGAAGCCCGGCCGGAACCCCCGGAAAACCCCATGTCCGCCGACCGCGTCCGGTGGGAGCACATCCAGCGTGTCTACGAAATGTGCGACCGCAACGTCAGCGAAACCGCGCGCCGCCTTTCCATGCACCGGCGCACGCTTCAGCGTATTCTGGCCAAGCGCAGCCCGAAATGAATTGGAAATTGTTGCCAACTTGGAATTGAAGCCCTATGCAATGGGCGTCTTTATCCGAGGGGGATCAGACATTGAACATCGACTTGAATTCTCTTTCCTTGAAAGAACTGAAGGACCTTCAATCACAGGTGGCGCGCGCCATTTCCGGGTATGAAGATCGCCGCAAGCGCGAGGCGCTGGCGGAACTTGAAGAAAAGGCCAAGGCAATGGGCTTCTCGTTGGCCGAGTTGACGGGGGTGACGGCCGCGCGGAAGCGTTCGCCTTCGACGGCCAAATACGCCAATCCGGCGAACAAGGCCGATACCTGGTCGGGCCGTGGGCGCAAGCCGCGCTGGTTCACCGAAGCATTGGCCAAGGGCCGCAAGCCCGAAGAAATGGCAGTCTGACGTCAGGCCTGCGATTTCAGCCATTTGAGAAATGCCCGGGCGGCGGCCCGCTGCGGCCCGGGCAAGGTGACGATGAAATAGGCAGGCAGTCGTTCACGGCTTTCGTGCACCACACGCAGCCGACCTTCCTTTACGTCTGCCTCGATCAGCGCCTCGCTTTCCACCACCAGCCCCAACCCCTGACGCGCCGCCGCGATGGCCAGTTCCTCGCCGCTGACGTCGGTCCGGCTAAGCGTCGCTGGCTCCAGTCCAAGAAGGCGCAGGAAGCTGTCCTGCTCGGGCCAGTTGCGTGACAGCACCCAATCCATCCGGCGCATCTCCTCCGCCGTCAGCATCTGCCGGTCGCCCAGCAGCGAGGGCGCGCCCGCGATGACCAGCCGGGCCGAGGCCAGATAGGTCGCCTCGACCCCTGGCCAGTCGCCGTTGCCGTAGCGGATGCCCAGGTCCATCCCCTCGCGGTGCAGGTCGACCACCCGGGGTTCGGGGTGCAGCGACAGGCCGATGTCGGGATGCCGGTCCCAGAAGCCCTTGAGCCGCGGCATCAGCCATTGCGCCGCGAAACTGGCCGTCAGCGTCACCCTGACCGGCCGATCTGCCGAGCCGTCGCGCAAAGCCGCGACCCCGCGCTGGATCGCGGCAAAACCTTCGGAGAGCGCCGCGAAAAGCTGCTCGCCATCGGGCGTCAGGCTGACGCCACGCCCGTCGCGCTGGACAAGGGGGTGGCCCAACTCCAGCTCCAGCGCGCGGACCTGCTGGGCGACGGCGGCATGGGTCACGTTCAGCGCACGCGCCGCCTGGCTGAAACCTTGCGCCTCGGCCGTGGCGGCAAAAGCACGCAACGCGGTCAGGGAGGGCAGGCTGCGCCAGTCGGTCATATGATAGCCAGGCTTATAGTTTGAAAGACTTCCTGAGTCGTAGCATCCCGCCTTTCAGGGCAAAAGGGGACATGTTCCGCTGCAAAAGGAGAAAGGCCATGTTGAACATCTTCGCCGATGCCCTGCTGATCGCCGCCCGGCTGGGCCAGCTGCCCGAGCCGCCGCGGACCCGCCGCCCCTCGCGCGAGTTTCAGGACCTTGAGGGCCTGCGCACCGGCAAAAGCCTGCGGAATCAGTTGCGCTGATGCCCCCTCAGTCGCAGGCGGCCAGAAGCCGCGCCACCGTCGCCACATAGTCCGCCCGCACCTCTGCGGGCGGACGCAGCCGGATCTCCAGCCGCCGGATCACCTCGGGCGCGGGTCTGCCGAACAGCTTGTCGGCCTCGGCCTCACCGAACCCGGCGATCCGAACCGCCTCCAGCCAGGCCGAAACCTTGTCCGCCGCCTTGATCGCCTTCTTGATCGGCGCGGGCAGCACGGCCGGCAGGCCAAAGCGCAGATGCACCGCCGTGGTCAGCCGCTGGTCAAGCTCGCCATAGCCCGACCCCACAGCGGCCTTCACCGGGCTGATCATGTCGCCGATGACATATTCCGGCGCGTCGTGCAGCACCGCCGCCAGCCGCCATCTCGAAGCGATGCCTGGGTTCTGGCGCAGGAAGATCTCTTCGACCAGCAAGGAATGTTCCGCCACCGAATAGGGCCAGTCGCCCCGCGTCTGCCCGTTCCAGCGGGCGACGAAGGCCAGGCCGTGAGCGATGTCCTCGATCTCGATATCCATCGGCGTGGGGTCCAGCAGGTCCAGTCTGCGGCCCGAGAGCATCCTCTGCCAGGCGCGGGGTTGTTTCATCGGGCGGCCTTTGTTGTCTGTTCACGGTTTCAATGCTATCTGCCCGCGCAATGAAGGTTCAAGGAGAGCGCCAGATGGCAGCGGATTACATCGTCAAGGATATCGGGCTGGCTGAGTTCGGCCGCAAGGAACTCACCATCGCGGAAACCGAGATGCCCGGCCTGATGGCCTGCCGTGAGGAATTCGGCGCCAGCCAGCCGCTCAAGGGCGCGAAGATCGCCGGGTCGCTGCACATGACGATCCAGACCGGCGTCCTGATCGAGACGCTGAAGGCCCTTGGCGCCGATGTCCGCTGGGCCTCGTGCAACATCTTCTCGACCCAGGACCACGCAGCCGCCGCCATCGCGGCCTCGGGCACCCCGGTCTTTGCCGTGAAGGGAGAAAGCCTGGAGGAATACTGGGACTACACCGACAAGATCTTCCAGTTCGGCGGTGAGGGCGGGACCTGCAACATGATCCTCGACGACGGCGGGGATGCGACGCTCTACATCCTGATGGGTGCGCGGGTTGAGGCCGGTGAGACCGACCTGATCGCCGTGCCGACCAGCGACGAAGAGGTCTGCCTGTTCAACCAGATCAGGAAGCGTCTCGCCGCCTCGCCCGGCTGGTTCACCAAGCAGCGCGCCGCGATCCAGGGCGTGTCGGAAGAGACGACCACGGGCGTCCACCGCCTGTATGAGCTGCACAAGAAGGGCCAGCTGCCCTTCCCGGCGATCAACGTCAACGACAGCGTCACCAAGTCGAAGTTCGACAACAAGTACGGCTGCAAGGAATCGCTCGTCGACGGCATCCGCCGCGCGACCGACACGATGATGGCCGGGAAGGTCGCCGTGGTCTGCGGCTACGGCGACGTGGGCAAGGGCTCGGCCGCCTCGCTGCGTGGCGCGGGCGCCCGCGTGAAGGTGACCGAAGTCGACCCGATCTGCGCCCTGCAGGCCGCGATGGACGGGTATGAGGTTACGCTGCTGGAAGACGAAGTCGCCACCGCCGACATCTTCATCACCACGACCGGCAACAAGGACGTCATCCGCATCGAGCACATGCGCGAGATGAAGGACATGGCCATCGTCGGCAACATCGGCCACTTCGACAACGAGATCCAGGTCGCTGCCCTGCGGAACCACAAGTGGACCAACATCAAGGATCAGGTGGACATGATCGAGATGCCCTCGGGCAACCGGATCATCCTTCTGTCCGAAGGCCGCCTTCTGAACCTTGGCAATGCCACCGGCCACCCGTCCTTTGTCATGTCGGCCAGCTTCACCAACCAGGTGCTGGCGCAGATCGAGCTGTGGACCAAGGGCAAGGACTATGCGCCGGGGGTCTACATCCTGCCGAAGGCGCTGGACGAAAAGGTCGCCCGCCTGCACCTGAAGAAGATCGGCGTGAAGCTGACCGAGCTGAAGCCCGACCAAGCCGCCTATATCGGGGTCAAGGTCGAGGGCCCGTTCAAGTCGGACCACTACCGCTATTGATTGTGTTTTCCCCGCAGGCCCGACCTGCGGGGAAACCCGTCCGATCTTTCCCGTTGCTGTTCGGTGGACATTTCGTAAGCTGACATGGTCTTGCCACACAGGCAGACAGGCAACAGAGCGAGGGAAAGCATGGGCAAGCGTGACGAACTGATCGCGAAATACGCCGAAGACCTGAAGACCAAGTGCAATGTCACGCCGGACATGGCGCTGCTGACCAAGGTCACCATCGGCTGCGGCCCGTCGATCTATGACAACGACGCCCAGACCGTCGCCGCCTCGGACAAGGAAGAGCTTGAGCGGATCAAGACGAACTTCCTGATCAAGAAGCTGGGGCTGGCAGACGGTCCGTCGCTGATGCAGGGGATCGACGCCGCGATCGAGACCTACGGCAAGTCCGAGCGCAACAAGTTCCGCGCGGTGTTCTACTATCTGCTGGTCAAGCATTTCGGCAAGGAAGCCGCATACAAGTAACCGGGCAGAAGCCCTGCGCAAGGCCCGCCCCGTGCGGGCCTTTGCCTTTTGCACCGGCCGAATTTGAGGCGAATTGTTCCTTGCTTCTGCTTGCCGGAACAGGGGGATTCGGGCGACAAATGATCTTGTCAGGGCAGGACGCCCGGGACCCTTATACAGATCACGTGCGGTGCTTGGGGTGTGCGCGTGGGGTGGATGGAGGGTCCCGTAGGGGTGCGGGGCCCTCCATTCCTTTACGGCATCAGTCCTGGTGCGGTCGGGTTCGGGTCGACGCGCCGCAGTTCGCACATGGGCGTGTTGGCATTTCAGCGATATCTCCGCACTCGACGCAACAGGTCGCTTCGGTCGTGACAGCGCGATCCTTTGCCGTCAGTTCCACCGGCGGCACGATGCGCAGACCAGGCTGCGCATGCTTGCGCTGGAAAACCGAGAGCTGTCCCGACGGCTCCAGATAGGCGCGCTGCACCTGGCCAAGGTTGCGGATCCCGGAAAGGCGCAGCTTCTCCATCAGCTCGGTCGGGCCGTGGTTGCGGGCCGCGATCCCCTCCTGCTGGATCACCCCGTCGCGGACCACCTCGACCGGCACCCCATCGACCACGCGCTTGGCGTGTCGCCAGCGGCTGAGCACCAGGTCCACGGCCTTGTCGAACAGCACCACCAACAGAATGACCAGCATCGCTGGGAGAAGCGGCGTTTCGGGCTGGAACATCGGGTCCCCCACGGCCGAGCCCAGGGCGATGACCAGCAGGAATTCGACCACCGACATCTGCGCGATGCTGCGCCCGCCGACCCAGCGGAGCAGAACCATGGTCCAGACCAGAACGACCGCCACCCGCAGGGCCACTTCGGCCAGAAACACGGGCGGCTGGTCGGCCAGAAGCAGGCGGCCAAGGTCGAACGGGACGATCTG
This sequence comes from Alphaproteobacteria bacterium, assembly GCA_046569765.1. Taxonomy (GTDB): domain Bacteria; phylum Pseudomonadota; class Alphaproteobacteria; order Rhodobacterales; family Rhodobacteraceae; genus Tabrizicola. The sequence goes on from JBKHWC010000001.1 coordinate 24,048, forward strand.
GTTCATTGCGATACCCCGGCTCGGAAACTCACCCGGCGATCCCGCGGTTCCGCGGAACTTTCCGGGCCGCCTGCGGGTTGGCTTCATCGGCAGAGAAAGGGGCACCCGATGGAACAGAATGAGATCGAACGCATCCGGCTTCGTGCCTACGAGATCTGGGAGGAAGCGGGGCGTCCCGCGGGAAAGGATGCCGAACATTGGCAGCAGGCGCAGGCCGAGCTTGCGGCGAAGGATGCCTATGGTCTTGACCCGGGAGAGGTCGCGGCCTTGCGCGAAAGCGCCGAGCCGGTCAAGGACGAACCCTAGGCCGGGAACCTTGGCGGGAGCGGGGAGTTTTCTTCGGCACATGTCTAAAGGAAAGCCATGTCCGCCCCCCGTACGAATATCGAGAAACAGAAACGCCGCCACATCGGGCCGCTGATCGGAATGGCGGTCGTGGTGGTGTTCGCCGTTGGTCTGATCCTCTACTGGCAGTTCGAAGAGGCCGCCCGGGGCGATGCGCCCGGCGTGGAAGACCCCTCTGACCCGGGCGCCGCACCAAGGGTCCCGGCCGAGAAGACTCCGCCCTGATCCCTTGTGGTCCAAGGCAGCACCGCCCGCGCGCTCTCACACGTTCAGTGGGCGGCGTTGCGCTGGTGGTGGCAGATTTATCGATCGCAGGCGATCCTGTCGAAGCCGATTAAAGCGCACTTGCGGCAGATTCGCCAGCGGTGACGTCGGTGTCGTCACCGTCCATCAGGAACCGTCTGGCCAGTCAGCTCATCGGCTGAAAACCTTCGGGAAAAACGGCGCGAGCAGAGCCCGCGCCGCAAGGTTCAGTCGCGGCGCTGCTGGCCAGACTGGCCGCCGTGCTGGCCCTGGCCACCCTGCTGGCCGGGACGCCCCGGCTGCTGACCGGACTGCTGGCCTTGGCCGCCCTGCTGGCCGCCCTGCTGGCCCTGCGCGCCGCTTTGCTGACCGGACTGCTGTCCCTGGCCACCGTGGCGCTGCTGGTTGGGGTCCATCTGGCCCTGCTTCTTGTTTTGGTCGTTCTGGTTTGCCATTTCGTCCTCTCCTCTGACATGCCGGATATCCGGCCCTGTGGGAAAGGAACCGGAATCGCCCCCGGATGTTCCCGCAAGAGCCGGACCCCCCGCGGGAACCGCCAGCGCCAAGCGGACGTTTGCCTAAGCGCAACGGAGGGCGTCATGGCACCTCGCACCTTCTGGAAGGGCTATCTGAAACTGTCGCTCGTGACCTGCCCGGTCGCTATGACCCCCGCCACGGGTGAGGGCGGGCGGCTGCGGTTTCACACGCTGAACCGGACAACCGGGAACCGGGTCGTCCAGCAGTATGTCGACGCGGGCACCGGCAAGCCCGTCGCCGAGGAGGACGAAGCCAGGGGCTATCCCCGCGGCGAGGACGACCATGTCCTGCTGGAGGACGACGAGATCAAGGCCGTAGCCCGGGAAAGCACCAGGACGATCGACATCGAGCGGTTCGTGCCCCAGGGCACGATCGGCTGGATCTGGTACGACAAGCCGCATCTGCTGGTTCCGAATGACAAGGTGGGGGAAGAGGCTTTCGCCGTGATCCGCGAGGCGATGGCGAAAACCGGCATGGCGGGGATCGCGCGGCTGGTCCTGTATCGCCGCGAGCGCGCGGTCATGCTGCTGCCCAGGGGCAAGGGGATCGTACTGTGGACCCTGCGCTATGGCGACGAGGTGCGGCCCGAGGGCGAGTACTTCGCGCGATTGGACGATCAAAAGGTGGACCGCGACCTGCTGAAGCTGGTCGGAACGCTTATCGACACGCGCAAGGCCGATTGGACCCCGGACTTCGTGGCCGACCCGGTGCAAGAGCGGCTGGTCGACATCATTGAAGCCAAGCGCAAGGGTCGCAGTCGCCCGAAGAAGCCTGCGGCGCCCAGGGATCGGCCGGACAATGTCGTCGACATCATGGATGCCTTGAAGCGCAGCATCGCGGCCGAGAAGCGGCGTTAGTCTTTCGGCAACGGGGCGGCGGCCTCGAAGAAGCCGCTCCAGGGATCCGGCCCGGCCGCCAGACGCGCGGGCAGGTTCTGCACAGTGAAATGCGCGGGCCCGATGACGGGGCCCAGCTCCTCCCAGGCGATGGGGGTCGACACCGCCGCCCCCGGCCGCGCCCGGGTGGACCAGGGCGCAACGGCTGTCGCCCCGCGCTGATTGCGCAAGTAGTCGATCAGGATCTTCCCCTTCCGCTTTGCCTTGGAGATCGTCGCGATATAGCGGTCCGGCTGGTCCGCTGCCATCGCCTTCGCCAGCGCCTGACACCACGCCTTCACCGCGGGCCATTCCGCCTTCGGCTTCAGCGGCGCGACCACATGCAGCCCCTTCCCGCCCGAGGTCTTGAGGAACGCGGCCAGCCCCGCCTGCTCCATCCGCGCGCGCACCTCCTGGGCGGCCTTGATCATCGCCTCCCACCCTGCCCCGTCGCCGGGGTCCAGGTCGATGACGATCCGGTCGGGTCGCTCGATATCCGCCAGGGTCGAGCCCCAGGGATGGATCTCCAGCGCTGCGGACTGAACCAGGCCCAGAAGGCCGTCCAGATCGGCGATGGCGATCAGCCCGTCGCCAGGATCGCCGGGGTCTTCGGGGGTAAGGATATGGGTGTTCATCCCTTTCCAGGCATGTCTCTGGAAGAACTGCTGCCCGCCGATACCGTCCGGGCAGCGTACCAGCGCCAGCGGGCGGCCGACAAGATGCGGAGCGATCAGGGGCCAGACCTCGGCATAGTAGTCGGCCAGCCCGGCCTTGGTCAGGCCCACATCAGGCCAGTAGACCCGGTCGGGATGCGTCAGCTTGACCCGCCGCTTCTGTTCCGGCGGCGCCTTGGTCACAGGCGCGGGCTCGCGCAGGACCTCGGTCGCGGGCTTGTCCTCGCGCAGGCCCCGGAACGAGGCGTGGCGCAGGTGGCCATCCGCCGTCCAGGCGCGGAATTCGACCTCGGCCACCAGCTTGGGCGTCACAAAGCGCGCGCCCCGCGCCTCATCCGCTGTCAGGCGGTCGGCAAAGGGGCTTTCGCGGGTTTCCATCGGCTGTAGGCGGTCCTGCAATTGCCGCGCCACCTGCGTGCTGAACCCGGTCCCGACCCGGCCGACGTGGTGGAGTTTCCCGCCCTCGAACACGCCCAGCACCAAGGACCCGATCATCCGGTCCGAGACGGTCGAGGGCACATAGCCGCCCACCACGAACTCTTGCCGCGCTGAGCATTTCGACTTCACCCAGCTCTGCCCCCGGCCCGAGCGATAGGGGCTGTCGCGCAGTTTCGAGATCACGCCCTCCAGCCCCAACCGGCAGGCATGGCGCAGGACGATCTCGCCGCCGTCGTCAAAATGGTGGCTGTAGCGGATGGTGGGCGGGGCGCTTTTCAGAAGGGTTTCCAGCCGGGCCTTGCGGTCGGTCAGCGGTAGCTTGCGCAGGTCCTTTCCGTCCAGGTGCATCAGGTCGAAGGCATAGAAGACCAGCCGGTCATCGCGCCCTTCAGAGAGATCGGCCTGAAGCGCGGAAAAATCGCTGGCACCGGCGCCGGTCTCCACCACCAGCTCGCCGTCGATCAGCGCCTGATCCGCCAACCCGCCCAGCGCCCGGGCGACAGAGCCAAGCCGGTCGGTCCAGTCCAGCCCGCTGCGGGTCAGAAGCCGCGCCTTGCCCCCGGCGATCCGGGCCTGCAGCCGGTAGCCGTCGAACTTGATCTCATGCAGCCAGCGGTCGTCCTTCGGGGTCTGAGCGACCAGCGTCGCCAGCATCGGCGGCACGAAATACGGCAGCGCCGCGCCCCCGGTCTGGCGCTTCGCCTTGGCGCGCTTCGGGGCCAGGCCCTTGGCGACCTCGGGCAGATCGCGGCCGGTTTTCACCGACAGGGGCATCTCTTCCAGGATATCCGGGGCGCCCTCGTTCCGCGCGGACTCGTCCTCGCCCTTGATCAGCAGCCAGTTCTCGCGCTTTTCGCCCGGTTTCCCCTTGATCCGCACCAGATGCCAGCGCCCGCGCAGCTTTTCGCCCTGCAGTTCGAATTCCAGATGGCCCTTGGCATAGCCCTTGTCGGGGTCGGCGACGGGTGTCCATGTGCCCCGGTCCCAGACGATCACCGTGCCGCCACCGTACTGGCCCTTGGGGATCGTGCCCTCGAAGTCGCCATAGTCCAGCGGGTGGTCCTCGACATGAACCGCCAGCCGCTTTTCGCCCGGCACAAGGCTTGGGCCCCGCGTCACGGCCCAGCTTTTCAGGACCCCGTCCATCTCCAGCCGCAGATCATAGTGCAACCGCCGGGCCGCGTGTTTCTGGATGACAAAACTGTTGCCTCCTTCGGCCGCGACTTCCCCCGCCGGTTCCGGCGTCGCCTGAAAGTCGCGCTTGCGGCGATAGGTTTCCAGCGCCATCTCAACCCGCCTTCCGACGCGGGGTCGGCTTCTTCGGCGCGGCCTTCCGAGGCTTTGCTGTCGTCCCCGCGCTTTGCCGCAGGGCGGTCAGGAGGTCGACGACCTGCCCCTCGCGCCGTGCCTTCGGCTTGGCGATCCTGCGGCCCTCCAGCTTGGCCTTGACCAGATCGGCCAGCGCCGCCTCATAGCGGTCGTCGAATTCGGCCGGGTCGAAGGTCCCGCGCTTGGTTTCGATGATATGGGCGGCAAGATCCAGCATCTCGGCCTGCAGCTTCAGGTCGGGGATCTCGTCGAAAACCTCGGCCGGAGACTTCACCTCATAGTCGAACTGCAGCGTGCTGGCGACCAGCCCCGCCCCCTGCGGCCGGATCAGCAGCGTCCGCACCCGGCGGAACAGCACCGTCCGCGCCAGCGCCGCCACGCCCCGCGCAGCCATCCCCTCGCGGATCAGCGCAAAGACCTCGGTCGAGGCGGGGTCGCTGGGCGCAAGGTAGTAGGGCCGGTCGAAGTAAAGCGTGTCCACCTCGTCGCAGTCGATGAAGTGGTCCAGACGCATCGTCTTGTCGCTTTCGGGAATCGCGGCGGCAAGGTCCTCGTCTTCCAGCAGGATGTGGTCGCCTTCGTCCACCTCATAGCCCTTCACCTCGTCCTCGCGCGCTACGGGCTTTCCCGTCTCGCTGTCGACAAAGCGGCGCTGGACGCGGTTGCCGGTGGCGCGGTTGATCGTGTGGAACGCGATCCGGTCCGAGGCGGACGCAGCCGTATAAAGCCCGACGCCGCAGCCGACCTCGCCCACGACCATCCGTCCCTTCCAGTTCGCGCGCGGTGCCATGCCACCTCCCACTGCCGGGATACAACCGGCTGGAACCGCCCCGGGTTCCAAGGCATTCTAACGCCGCAGGGCAAAATGGCGTCGGCGATCCTTCGCCTGTGGCAAGAAGTGATCGGCACGGCGCGGAACTGGCCCCGCTCCCGCGCATTGCCTTCGTAAAGCGCACGTCAATGCGCGGCGAAGGCAACCAAGGGCAATCCCATATGTCGGATGACATCCTGAGTTACATCCCCGCGCTACGTCTGTTTGCGCGGTCCCTCTGTGGTCGGTCAGGCGACCCGGACGATCTGGTGCAGGACACGCTTCTACGCGCCATCGAGAAGGTGGAGTCCTACACCCCGGGCACCAACATGCGGGCCTGGCTGTTCACCATCATGCGCAACCGTTTTTACAGCCAGTGCATCAAGCTGGCGCGCGAGCGCCCGGCGGCGGAAGATTGCGCCTCGTCCCAGCCGGTCAGCCAGCCTGTGCAGTACTGGCACATGCGCGGCAAAGAGGTCGAAGCCGCGCTTCTGGACCTGCCGCAGCCCTACCGCGAGGCCATCGTTCTCGTGCTGGTGACGGGCGAAAGCTATCTCTCGGCGGCCGAGATCCTGGGCTGCGACATCGGCACGATCAAAAGCCGGATCAACCGAGGCCGCCGCCAGCTTCGCGCGGCCCTTGGCGAAGAAGTCTGAGACCCCTCGCCGGGGAACAATTCCGGGGCTGACAGGTTGGACCCGCCGATTGACCGAACCGAACCCGCCTAGGAGGGCACCATGAAGACGCAGAACCTTGAAAAGCTGTTTCACGAGACCCTGAAGGATATCTACTACGCCGAACGCAAGATCCTGCGCGCCCTGCCCAAGATGGCGCGGGGGGCCCAGTCCGCCAAACTGAAGGCGGCCTTCGAGAAGCATCAGGAAGAGACCCAGCAGCAGGTCGAACGCCTCCAGCAGGTGTTCGAACTGATGGGCAAGCCCGCGCGTGGCAAGACCTGCCCCGCGATCGACGGCATCATCGAGGAAGGCGAAGAGGCGCTGGAGGCATATGCCGGCAGCCCCGCGCTGGACGCCAGCCTGATCGCCGCCGCCCAGGCGGTCGAGCATTACGAGATCGCCCGCTACGGCACCCTCGTCCGCTGGGCCAGACTTCTGGATATGGGCGACGCGGTCCGGCTTCTGGATGCGACGCTGCAAGAGGAAGGCGCAACCGATCAGGCGCTGACCGATCTTGCCGACGGTTCCGTCAACCAGGCTGCCCTTCAGGCAGCGTGACGACCTTCACCCCGTCCTTGCGCTCCCCTCGGACGGGCAAGAGGTGAACGGCCCCGTGCGCCCCCGCGCGGGGCCGTTTTCTGTCAGCTCCGGCGCTTGCGGCGTGGCTCGCCCAGATCAGGTGCGACGGCCATCCGGCCTGGCCCCATGTCGGCCCCGGTCTCGGGGTCGGCTTCGTCTCCCTCGGCTTCGGCCTGCCACAGCGGCCCCTGGTCCTGCCGCTCCAGCTCGGCCCGGGCCTGCAGCCAGTTCGCCTCGGCCCGATCCGAGGGCGCGCCCTCGTCCAGCCAGATCTCATAGGCCCGCTGGCGGATGCGGGCTTCGTCGTTCTGCGTCATCTGATCCTCCGTGGGTTCGCGACCTCGGCAACCTGCGGCGGGCGGCATTGTTCCGCGCAAGGGAACAAAGCCCAAGGCGCGAAGTTGGTCATCGAACCGCTGAAGGAGCAGCACGACCATGCCCAGGACGGACCTACCGAAGAACGAAGAGCTGCGCCGCCCCGCGCCAGGGGTGATCGACCAGCGCCAGCAGCAGATCGACCCCGCCGGCCGCCACCGCGAGGACCCGGATGACCGCCCGGACACCAACCGCAAGCAGCCCGGCGGTTCCCCCCAGGAGGAGCGGGAATGACCGACTATCCCAAGCCCCCCTTCCCCGAACAGACGCAAGAGCTTCCAGGCAGTTTCATCCCGATGCAGCCCCGCCCCGACCATGGCGAGACCTCGTGGCGCGGTGCGGGTCGGTTGCAGGGCAAGGTGGCGCTGATCACCGGGGCCGACAGCGGGATCGGCCGGGCCGTCGCCATCGCCTATGCCCGCGAGGGCGCCGATATCGCGTTGTGCTATCTGTCCGAAACCGAGGACGCCGCAGATACCGCCCGCATGGTCGAGAACGCGGGCCAGAGCTGCCTGAAGCTGGAGACCGACCTGTCGGACCCTGAAGCCTGCCGCCAGGTGGTTGATCGCACGGTGCAGGAATGGGGCCGCATCGACATCCTGGTGAACAACGCCGCGCACCAGAGCGTCTGCGAACGGCTGGAGGATCTGACGCCCCGAGAGTGGGACAAGACCTTTGCCGTGAACATCCATGCAATTTTTCACCTGACGCAGGCCGCGCTGCCGCATATGCGAGCAGGCAGTTCGATCATCAACACGACCTCGATCAACGCGGACAAGCCGAACCCCTCGCTTCTGGCCTATGCGACGACCAAGGGGGCGATCCATAACTTTACCGCGGGCCTCGCGCAGATGCTGGCGGAACGGGGCATCCGGGTGAATTGCGTTGCCCCCGGTCCGGTCTGGACACCGCTGATCCCCGCCTCCATGCCGGCCGAGAAGGTCGCGCATTTCGGCGAGAGCTACCCGATGAAGCGCCCCGCCCAGCCGGTCGAGCTTGCCTCGGCCTATGTCATGCTGGCCGAGCCGATGTCGNGCTACGTCTCCGGCGCGACCATCGCGGTGACCGGCGGGATGCCGCTGCTCTAGCGCGCGCGGGCGGGCGGCGGAACAATGGCGCCGCAAACGGGTTGAGGGGGCTGGTTGCCGAAAGCGAAAGGACAAGGCATGTACAATCCCCCGCCTCCCGAAGGCCCTGCGCCGGGCACCGATCCGGGCGTGGCACGACGCGTGGACAGTCATCGACCCGAGGGCGTCCGCAGCCGCCAGACCAGCATGTGGCTGGTCTTCGCCGTGCTTGCAGCGATCGTGGTCGTGATCCTTGCGGTCAGCTTCAATCGCACCGACACCGCCGAGCCAACCACAACCGCCACCAAGCCCGCCCCTGATGCCGGGACAGCGACCACCGGGACCGCGACGACGGAGGGCACGGCTGGAACCGGGACCAGCACGGGTACTGACGCCACGCCGGAGGCGACGGCTCCGGCCACCACACCTACGCCCTGACCTGGTTCCGACGGACAAAGGGCCCGGCGCCCAAGGTGCCCTCTTTGGCGGCTGCGGCAACTCTTTCGCCCAGCGTGACGCAAGGCCAAGCCGCGCGCGCTCGATCTCTGCTTCAATGCGGGGCGACGGGCGAAGCAGCAGGGTGACACCGCACCGGCAATTGTCCCCCGTGTGCGGCAATGGTTGCGGGAATGTCCAGGCAACGGTGATCCGATGCACGCAATCCCACGTACCAGACAGTAGGGGACAATCAGGCATGTCCCGTCACGTTCGGGAACGGAATTATGGAAGACGGCAAAGGCCCGCGGGAGGTTTTGGGTGCAGACCTCTCGGAGACCCTGCAGGCTCTGGTCGACGAAATCCGCAACCAGCCGGTGAGCGAGCGCCTGCGTGAACTGAGCCAGGAACTGCAAGCCGCGCTTGCCCGCGCCAAGTCTGGCGAGGAAGGCTAAAAAAATCCGTTCCGGCCTGGAACAAAAGCCGGGCACTGGTGGTTGATGTCGGGCATAGACGCGCGCCGGGTGCACGCGCAGCTCTGCGTCGGCAGGTTTCCATCGGGGGCGGGATAATCGTGACGGCTACGGAAGTGGGGGGACAACGCCCGATCCAGCACCTGGATTGGGCGGGGACGGCGCTTGGTCCAAGGGACGCCTGGCCGCCGTGTCTGGAGGCGGCGCTTGGCACCATGCTTGCCAGCAACACGCCGATGCTGCTTGTGGTCGGGCCCGACAACATTCTTGTGTGGAACGACGCCTGGGCGCGTCAGTCGGGCGCATCGTCGGACCAGATCGGCCGCCTGCGTCTGGACGACATGCCCCAGTTGGAGCCCCTTCGCCCGCTTGTCTTGCGATCCGACGTTCAGCTGCGCGGCATTTCCCTTGGCGGCCCCCTGCAGGACGCCACGGCCGTGGCGCTGCACTGCCCGCAGGGCGTCCCGCGCGGCGTTCTGATCATGCTCATGCCCGCGATCAACGGGACGCCGACCGAGGACTCGGTCCGCCTGGCTGCCATTGTCGCCTCCTCCGATGCGATTCTCTCGGTGGACCGGCATCTGCACATCACCAGCTGGAACGGCGGCGCGCGGAGGCTGTACGGCTACAGCGCGGACGAGCTGCTTGGCCAGCCGGTCTGGCTGCTGTCGCGTCGCCCGGACGAGGATCGCGCCGCGCTGGATCGGATCCTGCGTGGACAGCACCAGCCCCCAGGCAACCAGGTGCGCTGGCGCAAGGACGGCAGCGCCGTGCATGTCTCGGTGGCGATCTCTCCGCTGCTGGATCCGCAGGGCCAGATCGTCGGCGCATCGCACATCGCGCGCGACGGCACCGCCAGCCACGATGTCGAGCGGTTGCATCGCCTGCTGGTGGGCGAGATGAAGCACCGGGTGAAGAACATCCTTTCTACCGTCCAGGCCATTGCCCGGCAGACCTTCGGGGCCGACCGTACCCCGGCCTATGACACGTTCGAGAAACGGATCCTCGCCCTGGGCCGGGCGCAGGACCTGATCATGCGCGACGCCAGCGAAGGCGTTGACCTGCACGCGGTGATCGGGGCGGTCCTGGCTCCGTTCCCGCAGGGGCAGGTCACTGTCGAAGGTCCGCCCCTGCGCTTTTCGTCGCGCGCGGCCGTCGCGCTGACGCTGGGCCTGCATGAACTGGCAACCAACGCGGTGAAGTACGGGGCCCTGTCGCTGCCTTGTGGTCGGGTAAAGGTGTCCTGGGCCGTGACCCCGCCCGGCGAGACCTTCACCCTGCACTGGCGTGAAAGCGGCGGCCCGCCCGTCACGCCCACGCAGCATCGGGGCTTCGGATCGGTCCTGATCCTGGACGTGTTGGCGGCAGAACTGCAAGGCAAGGTCGATCTGCGCCTGTTGTCCGAAGGCGCAGAATGTGACGTCACCGCCCCGATGGCCTGTGTGCAGGAGCAGGCCTATGACCCGGACGGCAAGAGCCACAGCCTGAACCAGGGGCAATCCGCCGCCCCGCCGACATGAACCAGCGGCTCTGGCTGGAGATCGCTCTCGACAGGCGCGGGTTCGAATCCAACCGCCGCGCGCAGATGGCCGGCATGGAACCGCCAGTCGGCGACAAATGACTGTGGGCCGGTCGCGGTCACGACAGCCGCAGCCAGGCGTCCGGACTGGAACACCGGCATCAGAACCCGGTGCCGCAACCGCAGCAGCTTGCGGGTCAGGTCCAGCCAGACCGTCTGATCCGGTGCCGGAGTGCGATACGGCCAGGCCAGCGCAGCGGTCGCCGGATCGAACGGGTCCAGCATGGCCCGACCGTGGCCCGGCTGGTCGCGCAATTGCTTCTCGCGTCCCTCCAGCATCTTCCGCGCCGCCGCGCCTTCATAATCCGCGAACCACGGGAAGGGCGCGCGCGCGCCACATTCCTCGCCCATGAACAGCAGGGGCACATAGGGCGCCGTCAGCAACAGGGCATGAGCCACCATCGCGCGATCCGCACCAATCAGGCTGACCAGCCGTTCCCCCCGGGCGCGGTTGCCGGCATGGTCGTGGTTCAGATTGAAGTTCACGAAGGACGAGGCGGGCAGGTGGCCAGACGACTCGCCCTTCGCTGTGCCCCCGTCCGGGCGAAGCTGGCCCTGCATGGCCTGCCCGTCCCGCAACGCGACGCAAAGGTCGGCAAGCGGCTGCGAGGTGAAGTCCGCATAGTAGCCGAACCCCTCGCCGGTCAGCAGGACATGCAGCGCGTGATGATAGTCGTCATCCCAGGTCGCGTCATACAGCCGGTTTGCCGGATCGTAGGGCGCCACCCGGTTGGCGCTATCCTCGGCCACGAGATGCGCCTGCGGGAACTCCAGCCGGATGCGACGCGCCAGCTCTTCGTCGATGGGGGGATCGGAGTCATCTTCCATCTCCTGGATCGCGTCGATCCGCAGGCCGTCGAAGTGATAATGCCGCTGCCAATGCAGGGCGCAATCGATGAAGAAGGCCCGGACGGCCGGGCGGGAATAGTCGATCTTGTGGCCCCATTCATTTTCCTCGTCCCGAAAGAACGCGGGGCAGATCTTCGCCAGCGCGTTCCCCTCGGGGCCGAAGTGGTTGAAGACCACATCCAGATAGACCGACAGCCCCGGCCCATGCGCGGTATCGACCAGGGCGGCCAGGTCCTCGGGCCCGCCGTAGCTGTCCTGCGGCGCATAGGGCAGCACACTGTCATAACCCCAGCCGCGGGTTCCGGGGAACTGGCCCAGGGGGAGAAGCTCGATCGCGGTAACCCCAAGCTCCGCCAGCCGTCGCAGCTCATCTGCCTGGGCCGCGGCGGCGAAGGTGCCGGCCTGGGTGAAGGTCCCGACATGCACTTCGGCAATCACCTGCTTGGCGAAGGGGCTGGCCTCCCGCCGCGGCCTTCGCGCTGCCAGTCGGCCAAGGTTGCGCAGGACCGAATGGCCCTCGACCCCGCCCCATTGCTGGACCGAGGCGGGATCGGCAAAGCGCAGTGCGCCCGCCCGAAAGCGGTAGACCGCCCCCTCCGGCGCGCGGACCTGCGCCCGATGCACGCCGTCGGCGTCCCGGACCATCGGGACGGCGCCGCCTTCCAGCTCAAGCACCACCGCATCAAGGGACGGCGCCCAAAGAGCCAGGCTCCAGGCATTGGGCCCGGTCGGGCGCGGGCCCCACCAATGCGCCGCCTGGATGGCGGCCGGGTGCCCGGGCAAGGGGACATCATCGCCAACCGGCCCTCGCATCTGGTCGTCCATCACTTGCCCCCTGCCTGGTCTGCCATGCCCAGGCGCCCGGTCTGCGGTTTGTTCGCCCTCACAGCCCGGCCGCCATTTCGCGGCCCCAGATGCGCATCCGACGGCAAAGCGCCACATATTCGGCGGCCGATCCCGCGCGCAGCTCCAGCATCCCCTCATCGGCATCCGGCAGAACCCCGGCCGCCGCGAGAAGCGGCACCGCGCCTTGCGAAAAGCCGATGACCTTGCAGTGGACAAAGGCATCCTTGACGAAATCAAGCGCCGGGGTCTCGCGGCACAGCGCCTCGGCCCCCGGGCGGGGCATCAGCAGGCAGACCGCATCAAACAGGACCGAGGGCGCCCCCTCGACCGCGTGATGCGCCGCGACCTGCGTCCCGTCGCCCGAGATCGCACCGCCCACCGTCGGCGCGATCAGCTCGACCATCGCGCCTTCACCTTGCAGGGCCGCGTTCAGCTCGGTCAGAAGCGCCGCGTCAAAGCCCTTGGCGACCAGAACCCCGACCTTGCGCCCGGCAAAGCTGGCGGGCGGGTTGGCCAGAATGGACAAGGCGGGCGAGGGCGCGACGTCCTGCACCGGGACAGCAGGCGTCGCGGGCTCGGGCAACTCGGCCACGCCCAGACGACCGGCAACGCCCTCTGCCAGGGTCTCGTCGATGGTCCGCAGATGCGCCAGCATCCGCAGCCGGATGGCCGGGACCTCGCATTTGCCCAGCTCGAACCCCAGGGCGTTGACGATGTGGCGCTGCTCGACCGCCGCCTGGCTGTGAAAGAACATCCGCGCCTGGCTGTAATGGTCGGCGAAGCTCTCGGGCCGCAGCCGCGCCTTCGTGCCCACTTCCTGCGAGCCATAGGACCGGAACCCGCGCTCCGGGTCCTCACGCGGGCCGATCCCGAACGAGTTCGGCTGATAGATCGCCCGCCCCACCGGATTGCGCATCGCCATATGTCCGTCCTGCTGGAAATTGGCGAAGGGACATTTCGGCGCATTGATCGGCAGATGGGTGAAGTTCGGACTTCCCAGCCGCTTCAACTGCGTATCAAGATACGAGAAGTTGCGCCCCTGCAGCAGCGGGTCGTCCGAGAAATCGATCCCCGGCGGAACGTTCTGCGTCATGAAGGCGACCTGCTCGGTCTCGGCGAAGAAATTGTCCGGCATACGGTCCAGCACCAGCCGCCCGACCGGGACAGCAGGCAGAATCTCCTCGGGGATGATCTTGGTCGGGTCCAGCACGTCAAAGTCGAACTTGTCCGCAAAATCCTGGTCGAACAGCTGCAGGCACAGCTCCCATTCCGGGAAATTCCCGGAATGGATCGCGCCCCACAGGTCGCGGCGGTGAAAGTCCGGGTCGGCGCCGTTGATCTTCACCGCCTCGTTCCACAAGACCGACTGCATCCCCAGCTTCGGCTTCCAGTGGAACTTCACGAAGGTCGAGCGGTCCTGCGCATCCAGCAGGCGGAAGGTATGAACTCCGAACCCCTCCATGAACCGGAACGACCGCGGGATCGCACGGTCCGACATCACCCACATCACCATATGCATGGATTCCGGCGTCAGCGAGATGAAGTCCCAGAACGTGTCATGCGCCGACTGCGCCTGAGGGAAAGCGCGGTCCGGCTCGGGCTTCACCGAATGGACAAAATCGGGAAACTTGATCGCGTCCTGGATGAAGAACACCGGGATGTTGTTGCCCACCAGGTCCCAGTTGCCCTCTTGCGTGTACAGCTTGACCGCAAAGCCGCGCACGTCGCGGGCCAGGTCGAAACTGCCCTTCGACCCCGCCACGGTGGAAAAGCGCACGAAGGCCGGGGTGATCTCGCCCGGGCGCTGGAAGATGTCGGCCCGGGTATACTGGGCCAGAGACTCGTAGGTCTCGAAATAGCCGTGCGCCCCATAGCCGCGGGCATGGACGACGCGCTCGGGGATGCGCTCGTGGTCAAAGTGGAACAGCTTCTCGCGGAAATGGAAGTCCTCCATCAGAACTGGTCCGCGTGCGCCGACCTTCAGCTGGTTCTGGTCATCCGCCACCGGCCCGCCCTGCGCGGTGGTCAGCATCGGCGCGCCTTCGGTGGCGCGTTGGTGCAGCTCGCCCCCCGCCCCGCGCTCGACGGTCAGGTCATCGATCCGGGCGGGCGCATCGGTCGGCGTCAGAGAGTTCGGCATGTCGGCTCCTGCTATCGGGATGAGTCGCCTTTGAACGGATGCCGACCGCGCAATGTTCCCGCCTGCCGGAATTACAGGCACCACGGCCGACGCGCGCTCTCCTTGACGCAACGTCATCGGCCAGTTGTCGCCCAAACTTCAGCAAAACGACCGTAGTCTCGGCTTGGCCTTGCCCCCGGAACGTATTCATCCACATAGTTGTACAGAGGTTTCGGGCAGTCCGGGCTTTCGGTGGTCAGTCTTTGTGACCCGGATGGAAAGGACAGCTCTCATGCGACAACTCGTCGGCAAGCGAATTCTGATTGCCGAGGACGATCATCTTAGCGCCTGGATGCTTGCGGACCATTTCCGCAGTGCCCACGCCGAGATCCTGGGCCCCTATCCGACGCTCGAGGCCGCCGAATCGCACGCTTTCGGGGCCGACCTCGCTGTTCTGGACGTGAACCTGCGCGGGCAGCAGGTGTTCCGACTGGCCGATAGCCTTCTGCGCGTCCGCGTGCCCTTCGTCTTCTACTCCGGGGTCGACATGGCGCAGATCCCCGCCCGCTTTGCCGAGGTTCCGCGCCTGGGCAAGCCCTGCTCGACCCTCGAAGCGGTGGACCTCGCCGAATCCGCCATGGATCGGCACGACATTACCGTGGACGAGGTCCTGCCCAGGCTGCGCATCTCGGCCCGGCTGATGGTCGCGGACCCGCTGGCCGCCGATCGGCTGGTCGAGGCGACGCTGATGCTGGCGCTGGAAGAGGATACGGATCTGTCCCGTGTCACCTCGCTGGCGGGCTGGCTGCACCAGCTGATGGGCCGCGCCCTGACCGACCGGGCGCATCACCTGTTCAACTGACCGGACCCGCGCGCGACAGCATTTCGGCCAGCAAGCGATATTCGTCGGCCACCGCCAGGGCGATGGCATTGGCCTCGGTCGGCACGGCGCCGGGATCCTCTTGCCCGTCATGCAGGACGGCATTGGCGGTCAGCCAGTCGTGCAGGGCCTCGCGCCGCGCCTCGGGAAGCGTCTGGACGATCAGCCCCAGAAGGCGCCGGTGCGCCAGAAGCCGCCCCTCCAGCGCCCCTGTTCCGTCGGCCTGGATCATCCTTGACGCATCGCTATTGTCCATCTTCCGCCTCCCGTGGTTACAACTTCAACGCTCGCCGCCGTCACCCGTTCCATGCTGCCCTTCGACCAGGATATCCCCGACCTCGCCCGCGCCTTGATCGGTGCCAGCCTGAGTGTGCGCGGCGCAGGCGGCACGATCCTGGAAACCGAGGCCTATGCGCGCGACGACCCCGCCTCGCACAGCTTCCGCGGCCAGACCGCGCGCAATGCAGCGATGTTCGGCCCGCCGGGCACGGTCTATGTCTACCTGTCCTATGGCCTGCATCTCTGCCTGAACGTCGTCGGCCGCCCCGGAGAAGCCGTTCTGATCCGTGCCCTCCTCCCCGAGCTTGGCACCGAGGCGATGGCCTTCAGGCGTGGGATGGCCGCCGACCGCCCTCTCCTCGCCTCGGGACCCGGACGCATCGGTCAGGCGCTTGGCCTGACCCTTGCCGACAACGGCAAGACCTTCGACGGGGGAGAGTTCAGCCTTCTCCCCGGCAAGCCCGGCGCCGACCTGCTGATCGGACCCCGCATCGGGATCACCCGGGCGACTGACCGTCCCTGGCGCTTTGGCCTTGCCGGGGCGCGCGGGCTAAGCCGACCCTTCCCCTAGCGCAGGCCGAAGAAGGACAGGATGGCCACGACCACCACGACCAGGCCGACAATGTAGATGATACCGTTCATGGCAACCTCCGGTTCCGGCGACGGACATGCTCCGCCGCGATCTTCCAACCGGCGCGGCGCCGCGTTGTTCCAGCGGGAACCTTCCGGCCCCTCTTCCGGTTGACGGGGCGAAACCGTCAGGACGCCGCCCATGCCCAACGAACCGAAACCCGCCGCGGAAAAGCGGACCCCGCCCCTTGACCGGCGCAATGCCCAGGCCGACCACGAAGGCTCGCCCCACCGGCCCGAGGAATTCGATGCGATGAACCCGGCGAAGGTGGTCCCCGACCCCAAGGCCAAGGAATGAGCCGCATCGGCTTTCACGCCAGCCACGAGCAATTCGCACCCTCGCATCTGCTTGACCTCGTGCGCCGGGCCGAGGCTGCTGGCTTCGCTACCGCCAAATCCTCCGACCACTTCCACCCGTGGAGCGAGCGGCAGGGCCAGTCCGGCTTTGCCTGGTCCTGGATCGGCGCGGCGCTGCAGGCGACCCGTTTCCCAATCGGCCTGATCTCGGCCCCCGGCTACCGCTATCACCCCGCCATTCTTGCCCAGGCCGCCGCGACCCTGGGCGAGATGTTCCCCGGCCGCTTCTGGCTGGCGCTTGGCAGCGGCGAGGCGATCAACGAGGCGATCCTGGGTCAGCATTGGCCCGAGAAGGCCGAACGCAACGCCCGGCTTCAGGAATCCGCCCTTCTGATACGGGCGCTGCTGGCCGGGGAAACCGTCACCCACCGGGGCCGGATCACGATGGTCGAGGCCCGGCTATATTCGCGCCCCACGACCCCCATTCCCCTTTATGGTGCCGCCGTCTCGCCGGAAACCGCATCGCTGGTGGCCGGATGGTCCGACGGGTTACTGACCGTGGGCGGCGACCCGGAACGTGTTGCCCGCGTGGTCCGCGCCTTCCGCGAGGCCGGGGGCGAGGGGAAACCGATCCACATCCAGCACGCGCTCGCCTGGGACACCACGCATGAGGCGGCGCTGGCAGGCGCGATGGACCAATGGGCCCCCGCCGTGATCGGCGGCGAGGTCGCCTGGGACCTCCGCCGCCCCGCCGATTTCGACCATGTCTCGCGACTGGTCACGCCCGAGGTCCTTCAGGACCGGATCGACATCTCGGCCGACCTCGGCTGGCACCGCGACCGCATCGCCGCACTCTGCACGCTGGGCGACACCGTCCACCTGCATTGCGTCACCCGCAACCAGGAGGCCTTCATCGAAACCTTCGGCGCCCGCGTGCTGCCGCAGCTGTGCGATCAGCCCGCCACCGCCGCATCGTAAGGAGAGAACCATGCCCGCCAAATCCAAAGCCCAGCAAAAAGCCGCAGGGGCCGCCCTTGCCGCCAAGCGCGGCGAGGCCGACAAGAAGGACCTGAAAGGCGCCTCGCGCGACATGGTCGAAAGCATGACCGAGAAAGAGCTGGAAGAGCTCGCCTCGACCCGGCGCAAGGGTCTTCCCGAGAAGAAGGTCTAACCCCCGTCCCGGCCAAGGTTCATCACCGCGACATTCATCGCCAGCGTCCCGAACAGCATGGCCGCATAGGCAAAGAAGGCCGCCGTCAGGGTCGCGCCCTGCTCGCCCCGGACGATCAGCTGGTGCAGGCCCATCACGTCCCACCAAAGAACCGCCTCGGCCAGGATCAGCCCCAGGACCGCGCCGTTGCAGAACTGCGCCAGCATGAAGCGCAGAAGGCGGGGCAAGGTGGCGCTCAGGGCTTTCACGGGCGGTCCTCCTGTCCCGGTCAACCTTCGCCTACGGCCATTGTTCCCCGGAACCTTCCAGCCCCGGCGGCGTTCCCCCGGCCCACGAAGGAGGACAGGATGCACCACGCAAGCCACATCCCGCTGACCCCCGCCGAGCTGACGGACGAGACCCTGATCGGTGCGCCGGTTTACGACCATCAGGACAACAAGCTGGGCACGATGGACCATGTCCACCACAGCGCCGCCTCGACGCGGGTGGTAATTGACGTGGGCGGCTTCCTTGGGATCGGGGCGAAACCCGTCCTCCTCGGCCTCGACCAGATCGACATGATGCGCGATGCGGGTGGCCGCGTTCTGGGTGTCACCGCCTGGACCAGGTCGCAGCTACAGGACCTGCCGGAACACCGGGACTAGGCTCCCGGGAACAATCGGCCGCCCGGCCGGTTGCCTCCCTCCGCCAGTGAAGGAACAACCGATGTCCCCGCCAAACCCCAGTCAACCCGACACTCTTCCGGGACAAGAGCCCGGCGCCCCGCGGCCCGACCTGCCCGATCCCGGCCCCGACCTTCCGGTCCCGGGCAACGAGCCACCGGACAGCTTCCCCGATCCGATGCCCGATCCCAATCCGATCCCGGCGCAGGACCCGATCCCTCCGCCACCAGGAGAGATCACGCCCCCGATCCGCGGTTAGGGCTCGACCCCGCCCAACCGGCAGACGATCTCCCATTCCTCGGCCGTGACCGGCTGGACGGACAGGCGGGTGTTGTTCACCAGGACCATCTTCTCAAGGCCGGGGGTGACCTTGCATTCCTCCAGCGTGATCGCCCGCGTCAAGGGCTTCACGGCCTTGATCCAGACGCAGTCCCAGCGCGGGTCGTCGGTGGTGCTGTCGGGGGTGCTCTCGCGGCAGACTTCGACGATGCCGACGATCTCTTTCCCCACGTTGGAGTGGTAGAAGAACCCCCGGTCGCCCAGCTTCATCGCGCGCATGTTGTTGCGCGCCTGATAGTTGCGCACGCCATGCCATTCCTCGCCCTCGTCACCCTTCGCGACCTGGTGATCCCAACCCCAGACATCGGGTTCGGATTTGAACAGCCAGAAACTCATCCGATCACCCGCTTCCATTCCTGGATCATCACCGAGGCGAACAGCCCCGCCTTGGCATAGGGATCGCCCGCCGCCCAGGCCTCGGCCTCGGCCTTCGATCCGACGCCCAGGATCACCAGGCTGCCGCACATCTGCCCGGCGGCGTCGATGAAGGGGCCGGCCTGCTCGACCACGCCGGTCTCCTGGATATAGGCCAGATGGGCCGCGCGGTTCTCGACCCGGGTTTGCAGGGCGTTGGGTTTGTCCAGACAGATCAGGGCGTAGCGCATGGTCATTCCTGTTTCAAAGGTCGGCTCATCAGATGGGCCTCGGCACTTTCCAGCGTGATACGCCCCGAGGCAAGGGCGTCCACCATTGCCGTCACCGGCATCTCGACGCCCCTCTCGGCGGCCAGACGCACCACCGCGCGGGCTGTGGCGACGCCTTCCACGGTGACCGAGGGGTCAAAGGCCTCGCGGCGGCCCAGCGCCAGGCCGAAGCGGAAATTCCGCGACTGCGCCGAAGTGCAGGTCAGCACCAGATCGCCAAAGCCCGACAGGCCCGCCAGAGTCTCGGCCCGCGCGCCCAGCGCCTCGGCCAGACGCACCATCTCGGCATAGCCCCGCGTCATCAGCGCCGCGCGGGCGCTGTCGCCCAGCCCCGCGCCGATCACCACGCCCGCCGCAATGGCGATCACGTTCTTCAAGGCCCCGCCAAGCTCGGCACCGATCACGTCATCGGTCCGGTAAAGCCGCAGGCTGGGGGTCGAAAGCAGTTCTTGCAGCGCCTCGGCATCGCCTGCGGTCGCCAGGGTCAGTGCCGTCGGCAGGCCACGCGCAATGTCGGCGGCAAAACTCGGGCCAGTCAGGATCGCCACCTGCGCCCTCGGCCGCCGCGCCGCAACCACCGCCACCGGGCCGCGCAGTGTCGTCAGGTCCACGCCTTTGCAGCAAGCAACCAAAGGCTGGCGCGCGTCGATCTGCGGCCAAAGGTCCAGAAGCGCCCCCAGCGCCTGCATCGGCACCGCAAGCAGCAGCGCCTCGCCACCACAGACCTCGTCGATCAGGCCATGAACCGTCAGGCCCTCCGGCAAGGCCACCCCCGGCAGGGCGGCACTTTGCCGGGTCGCCTGCATCTCGCGTACCCGGTCCGCATCCCGCGCCCAAAGCCGCACCTCGCGCCCGGCGCTGGCCAGCGCCACGGCCAGAGCCGTCCCGAACGCCCCCGCGCCGACGATCCCGATCACGCCTTGGCCCCCTTCTTCCCCGACCCCAGCAGCGCCGGAGCCGTCTCGTCCAGCGGCCAGCGCGGCCGGGCGACGAAGTCGGAAGGCGTCTCCAGCCCCGCCCGCAACCGCTCGATCCCGGCCCAGGCGATCATCGCCGCATTGTCGGTGCACAGTCGCAACGGCGGCGCAAGGAACGGCACCCCCGCGCGCTTGGCCACCGCGACCAGCCGCGCCCTTATCGCCTGGTTCGCCGCCACGCCCCCGGCCACGCACAGCGCCGTCACCGGCCCGCCGCACAGCCCCAGCGCGCGGGATGTCTTGATCGCCAGCACATCCGCCACCGCCGCCTGGAACCCGGCGCACAGGTCGCGGCGATCCTGCACCGTGATCCCGCCCTTTTCCGCAACCAAGGCATCCCGCGCCCGCAGCAGCGCGGTCTTCAGGCCGGAAAAGGACATGTCACAGCCCTCGCGGTCCAGCAGCGGGCGCGGGAAGGGAAACCGCTTCGCATCGCCCAGCGCCGCCTCGACCTCCACCGCCGGGCCGCCCGGCTGCGGCAGCGCCAGCAGCTTGGCCGTCTTGTCGAAAGCCTCGCCCGGGGCATCGTCGATCGTCCCGCCCAGCCTGCGGAAACGGTCCACCCCTTCGACCAGCAGGAACTGACAATGCCCGCCCGAAACCAGGAGCATCAGATAGGGAAAGTCGATCCCGTCGGTCAGACGCGGCGTCAGCGCATGGCCCGCCAGATGGTTCACCGCCACCAGCGGCTTGCCCGTCGCCGCCGCCAGCCCCCGCGCCAGCATCACGCCCGACAGCACCCCGCCGATCAGCCCCGGCCCCGCCGTCACCGCGATTCCATCGATCTGGTCCAGCCCCAGGCCCGAGGCCGCCAGCGCCTCTTCCACCACGCCGTCCAGCCGCTCGGCATGCGCGCGGGCCGCGATCTCGGGAACCACGCCGCCATAGGCCTCGTGCAGCGCCGTCTGGCCCAGCACGACCGAGGACAGGACCTCTGCCCCCTCGCCCGCGCGCACGACGGCGGCCGCGGTATCGTCGCAGCTCGATTCGATGCCAAGGAGGGTCAGGGTCCGGGTCATGGCCGCCGTTGCGTGAAGGATGCATGGCAGGTAACACCTTGGGCATGGCCCGACAATCCAACTCCGCCCCTCTGCCGGTGCTGCTGACGCGGCCCGAGGCCGAGTCCCGAACCTTCGCCGCCACTTTGGCCGACCGCTTCGGCTCCCGTCTGCACCCGGTCCTGTCGCCCCTGATGCAGCCCGAGACCCTGACCCCCGCCCTGCCACCCGGCCCCTTTGCCGGGGTCATCTTCACCTCACCGCAGGGCGTCGCCTCCTCCGCCCACCTGCGCCCGCAGCTTCCCGACCTCGCCTGGTGCGTCGGGGCAAGGACCGCGCGTGAGGCGCAGGCGGCAGGCTATCGGGCCCGCTCGGCCGATGGCGACGCCGTGGCCCTGATCGCCGCGATCCGCGCCGACCCGCCGACCGGCCCGCTCCTCCACCTGCAAGGTAAGGATACGCGCGGCGATGTTGCCGGGCACCTCAGCCGCGCCGGAATTCCCACCGCCCGCGCCGTGGTCTACCGTCAGGCCCCCCTGCCGCTGACTCCCGAGGCGGTGGAACTCCTCTCCCGCCCCGGCGTTGTCCTCGTGCCTCTGTTTTCGCCCCGGACTGCCCAGCTTTTCCTCACGGCCCTGCCCGGTCCGACCCGGGCCGACCTGCGCCTTGCCGCGATCAGCCCGGCGGCGGCCGAGGTCCTCTCGCCGCTCGGTCTGCCGGTCACCGTGGCCGGGCGGCCGGATGCCGAGGCGATGGTGGAAGCGGTCGGCAACCTGATTGCCACAGCCCCGCCGCCTTGAACGCCCCGGCGGTGAGTGCTTAGGTGGGTACAAATGGTGAAAGGGCCAAGGCCATGGCAAGACGCAAGGATCCCTTGACCGAATCGACGGCCGAAACCTCGGTCGAGATCCCCGCGCCGGACAGCCCCGCCACCGCCGCGGAGCCCGCGACTGTGCCCCCCGACGCTCTCGCCGCGGAAATCGTGCCCCCTGTCACGGCGCCCCCCGCCCCGGAACCGGCAACCCCGGCGCCCGCGTCGGCCCGGCGTCGTGGGCTTGGCATCTTTGGCCCGCTGCTTGGAGGCGCACTTGCCGCCGCGGGGGGCTTTGCCCTGTCGCACTACAATGTCCTGGACCTCGCCCCGTCGGCCCCTGTGGTTGATCTTGCCCCCCTGACTCAGGCCGACCAGGAACAGTCCACCGCCCTGACCGCCCTGCGCACCGATCTGGAGGCGCTGTCCGGCCGCCTCGCCACACTGGAAACCGCCCCTGCCGCCGTGCCGGACACTGCCCGCCTCGACGCGCTTGACCAACGCCTCTCGGCAATCGAGTCGCTCCCCCAGGACGGCACGGCTTCCACTGCCGCCCTCGCCTCGCGCCTCGCAGAGCTGGAGCAGCGCCTTGCCGCCCAGCCCCCCGCCGCCGACCAGGCCGAGGTTGACGCCGCCCTCGCCCGCCTGGCCGAGGCCGAGGCCGAAGCTGCCCGCCGCGCCGAAGAAGCCGCCGCGGCCGCAGCCCAGGCCACCCGCGCCGCCGCGCTGGACCGGCTGCGCGATGCCGTCGCCTCGGGTGCAGGTTTCCAGGCCGAACTCGAGGCGCTGGCCGACCCCGACCTGACCGCCACCCTTGCGCCCCACGCCGCCGGGGTGCCTACGCTGGAAACGCTCCGGGCCGACTTCCCCGAAGCCGCCCGCCAGGCACTGCAACTCGCCCGCGCCAACGCGACCCAGGACGGCTGGGGCGCGCGCCTGACCGATTTCCTGGCCGCCCAGACCGGCGCCCGCTCCCTGACCCCGCGCGAGGGCACCGATCCCGACGCCATCCTCTCCCGCGCCGAATTCGCCCTGTCCGAAGGCCGCCTCGCCGACGCCCTGGCCGAGGTCACGACGCTCCCAGACCCGATCCGCGCCCCCTTCTCCGACTGGATCGCCCGGGCCGAAGCCCGCCTCGCCGTCACTGCCGCGCTGGAGGCCAAATGATGCTGTGGTCGCTGACCAAGGTCATCCTCTTCGTCGTCGCCGTCGCCGCCCTCGCCCTTGGGGCCGGTCTCCTCGCTGAAACAGGCGGCGCCATGCGCGTCACCGTCGCGGGGTGGGAGTTCACCATCGGCCCGGTCCAGGCCGTTGTCCTTGGCGTCCTTCTCCTTTTCGCCGTCTGGCTGGCGCTGAAGATCCTGGGCCTGCTTGGCGCGGTCATCCGCTTTCTCAACGGCGACGAGACTGCCATCTCGCGCTATTTCGACCGCAACCGCGAACGCAAGGGTTACCGCGCCCTGTCCGAGGCGATGCTGGCGCTGGCCTCTGGCGAACCCCGCCAGGCCCTCTCCCGCGCGCATACGGCCGAGCGTCTGCTGGGCAAGCCCGAGATCACCACCCTTCTCGTCGCCCAGGCGGCCGAGGCGGCGGGCGACCGGAAGCAGGCGACCGAGGCCTACAAGGCGCTTCTCAAGGATGATTCGACCCGCTTCGTCGGCATCCGCGGCCTGATGCAGCAGAAGCTGGCCGAGGGCGACCGCGAGGTGGCCCTGAAACTGGCGGAAAAGGCGTTCCAACTGCGTCCCCGCCATCCTGAAACGCAGGATGTTCTGCTGAAATTGCAGTCCGACGCAGGCGACTGGTCGGGCGCGCGTCATACGCTCGAGGCGAAACTCAAGACTGGCACGCTCCCAAAGGACGTCTACCGCCGCCGCGATGCCGTGCTTGCCCTGCAACAGGCGCGCACGGTCTTCGACGAAGACGCCAGCATCGAGGCGCGTGAGGCCGCGATCGAGGCCAACCGCCTCTCGCCCGACCTGATACCCGCTGCCGCCATGGCGGCGCGCAGCTACATCGCCAAGGGCGACGCGAAGCACGCCACCCGCGTCCTGAAAAAGGCCTGGGAGGTCCTGCCCCACCCCGACCTCGCCGCCGCCTTCGCCGAGATCGAGCCGAACGAGGATCCGCAGGCCTGACTGAAACGCTTCCGCACGCTGACCGCCGTCCAGCCCGAGCATGACGAGACCAAGATGCTCCTGGCCGAGCTTCTGCTTGCCGCCGAGGATTTCCCCGCCGCCCGCCGCGCCCTGGGCGATGTGGCAATCCGCCATCCGACGCAACGGTCGCTGGCGATCCTCGCCTCCATCGCGCGCGGTGAGGGCGAGGACGATGCAGTGGTGCGCGATCTGGTGGCCAAGGCCATCGCCGCCCCCCGCGGCCCGCAATGGGTCTGCGACAAGTGCCACGCGATCCACGACGGCTGGCACCCCGTCTGCGACAACTGCGGCAGCTTCGACACGCTCTCCTGGCGCGAACCGCCGGCGACCGCCGCCGCCTCGCCAGCCCTGGCCGAACTTCTGCCGCTGATCGAACCCCGCCCGGCGCCGGAACCCGAGGCCCTGCCGCCGCCCGAACCGCCCGAGGAACAGCCTCCCTTGGACGAGATCGCGCGGCGAGCGACCTGAAGGTGCAAATTGGGGCTACACAGTCCCCGCCCCGGATGCTAAGAGCCGCGCCACGGAAGAATGCCGGTGTAGCTCAGCTGGTAGAGCACGTCATTCGTAATGATGGGGTCGGGGGTTCGAGTCCCTTCACCGGCACCATTCTTCCGCGGAAGTTCAATGGTTTAGGCCGGTTGAGCTCGAATACACTACACGAACGCCACAGCAGAGCGGTGTGCAGTGACTTACCGACTCGTCGTGAACAGGTAGACACAAGACCCGAAGTCGGGACGCTGACGCCACAGGCGTCGTGTTTCAGGTGATCGGATCAAGCTGATCGGAAAGCGGGAGTTCTCAGATCTCTGAAGGCCACCGGGCAGCGCATTGCCCTGGTGAGCACGTGGATGCCGAGCATGAAAGGGCACGGGCCATGGATCCCGCGGATGCCGATCACCGCGCCAAGATGCAGGCGCTTCGGAAATACGATCTCAAGAGAAGTTCGTGAAGTTCACCGAGGCAGCTTCGAAAGCGTTGAGTGCCGATCTCGGGGAGCAAAAGGATGCGAACAACGAGCGCGATCTTCGGAAGCAGGCGGCCCTGGTGGTGGGCCTCCTTGAGGAGCATCGACCCGCTATTGCAAATGGCGGAGAGACGACGCGACGACATTTGCCCGCTGGCTCCGCGCTACCTGCAAACGGTGCGGGGCGAGGGCTGGATGCTGCAACCGGAATGAGGGGGGGGCGGACCGCCCCCCGTGCCGTCATTCAAAGCGGGATGCGCAGGCCCAGGCCGATGACGTGATCGGTCACGTCGAAGTTCAGCGCCTCCACCGGAGTGCCGCCGGCACCTTCGTCGAGTCGCTGGGTGCCGCCGGTGACCGATCCGAGATCGAAGTAGCGCCAGGTCAGGTCCAGCTTGGCCGGGCCCGAGCCGAGCACCGGCCCGATATCCCAGGACACGCCCGCACCGACCGACCAGGCCAGCCCGGTGTCGCTGTCGCCCTGGAAGCTGCGCCGCTCGCCATCCGGGTTGATCCGGGTCCAGTCGCCCATCGTGTTATGGGCCAGGCCAAGACCGGCCGTCACGAAGGGCGTGATCGCGCCGACGGCGTCGAAGTCACGATAGCCATTGGCCACCAGCGCAAACGAGTGGACCGACCCTTCCATGTCCGCATGGGGACCTGCGGTTTCGGGGACCGTATAGCTCCACGGTCCGGCGAAATCGGTCTTGCCGAAGATGTTCAGCGCGACTTCGCTGCGCCAGCCGGTGCCATAGTCGCGGCCGATGGCGATGGCGGCCATGGCGCCCGTATCCACGTCAAGATCGAAGAAAACCTGCGGGTCTCCGGGGTAGCCCGGGGGAAGCCAGTTGGCATCGCCGGCGCTGCCACGGGTGGCGCCAAGTTCGATGCGGGCATAATTCGCCGCACCGGCGCCCCTGGCCGCGCCCATGGTTTCCGCCCGGTTGTCGCCGGGCTGGGCTGCCGGCGACACGACGGGTGGCGTTTCGCCCCCATGGCCGCCGCCGTGGCCGCCGCCACCATGACCACCACCGCCATGACCGCCACCGCCGTCTTCGTGGCCGCCATCCTCATGCCCGCCGTCTTCTTGCGCCCACGCCGCGCCGCTGAACGACGATGCAAATCTATCTAGACATCTTTCACCAGTCATTGATCTGCGTAAACTTCGAGAGGATTGCCCTTGCAACATTCAAGAAATGCTGGACGAGGGCCTGATGGCCAAAAGGAGTAGCAGAATGGATTGTCACGCCTTCACGCATCCGACTTGTCCAGTGCATGTGACACCTTCGGGTCACCCAGCGCGTGTGGAACGTCATGCGGCGGTCAAGCGCGGATTGGCGGTCTGCCGGTGATGCGGGCACGGAGGCGCATAATTTGAACTTGAACGATCGACATTCCTGGATTCGTGAAGCGCTCAAGTGCCCTGCACCGGGACGATTCTTCCGCCGCTCCCTCTTTCGGTGCGCACCGGGATGGTGCAAGACTGACCTCACGCGAAGGGGGTAGCCGATGGGCGATCTGAAACAGGCTCTCGCCACAATCGACGAGGCGAACGTCGCCGACCCCAAGGGCGAGGCGCTGGCATACGGACTGCGCATGTCGCAGGAACTGGCGCGGATCGTCCCCGATGCCTCCGAGGTCCTGCAGATCGCCGCGCGCGGCCAGCATGTCGAACGCTGGCTCCTCCCCCGGTCGGACTATCCCGAGGGGAAAGAGGGTTACCTCGCCTGGCGCCGCGAACAGGCCCGCCGTCATGCCGAGCGTGTGGCGGGAATCATGGAGCGCGCGGGCTACGG
The DNA here is from genome assembly GCA_046569765.1 of Alphaproteobacteria bacterium. GTDB lineage: Bacteria > Pseudomonadota > Alphaproteobacteria > Rhodobacterales > Rhodobacteraceae > Tabrizicola. The sequence continues at coordinate 50,906 of JBKHWC010000001.1, forward strand.
CCCCGAGGATTGCGCCCGCGTCGGCGTCCTGCTCCGCAAGGAAGGGATCAAGCGCGACCCCGAGGTGCAGGCGCTGGAGGATGTGATCTGCCTGGTGTTCCTGCGCTGGTACTTCGCCGATTTCGCCGCCAGGCACGACCCTGATGCCGTCCTGGACATCGTCCGCAAGACCGCCCGCAAGATGTCGGCTCAGGGCCGCGCCCGGGTACTGGCCGAATTCGCCCTGCCCGCCCCCCTCGCCGCCGCCTTTCAGCCGGAGTGACCAGAATGACCCTCATTCGCCGCCTCTGGGACCAGGGAAAGCCCACGCTGAACGCCTGGTGCTCGATCGGCAATCCCTTCGTGGCCGAGATCATGGCCGCGCAAGGGTTCGACAGCCTGACCGTCGACATGCAGCACGGCGCGCTGGATTACTCCGACCTCCTGCCAATGTTGCAGGCGATGCGGGCCAGCGGGGCGACGCTTCTGGCCCGGGTCCCCTGGCTCGACCCGGCCCATGTGATGAAGGCGCTGGACGCCGGGGCGGACGGGGTGATCTGCCCGATGGTCAACACGGCCGAGGATGCCGCGCGCTTCGTCAGCTACCTGCGCTACCCGCCGCACGGTGTCCGCAGCTTCGGCCCGACCCGCGCGGTCTTTGCCCATGGCCCGGACTATGCCGCCACGGCCAACCAGCGGGTGCTGGCCTTCGCGATGGTGGAAACCGCCGAGGCGCTGGCCAACCTTGACGCCATCGTGGCGACCCCGGGCCTTGACGGGATATATGTCGGACCGGCGGACCTGACGCAGTCGGTCAGCGAAGGGCGCCTGCCCTTCGGCATGGACCGCGAGGAACCCGAGATGATCGCCGCCATCCGCCGCATCGCCGAGGCCTGCACCGCGCGGGGTCTCGTCCCCGCCCTGCATTGTGGCACGCCCGAATATGCGCACCGCGCGCTCGGCTGGGGCTTCCGCATGACGACAGTAGGGGGCGACACGCGCTTTCTGTCCGCCGGGGCCGCGCAGGCGGTGGCCGGTTTCCACAAGCTCACCGGGCGCAGCACCGGATCTGACAAGCCGGGCGGCTACTGACCCATTACGCGGAACGGCGATTTCCGAACGGAAATCGGGCCGGAAGTCGTTCGATTTCCGGTCACCCGATCCGGCCCCGCACGCCGCCGGTCTGGCCGCGATCCAGCAGCAGATGGTCCAGGATCACACAGGCCATCATCGCCTCGCCCACCGGCACGGCGCGGATGCCGACACAAGGGTCATGCCGACCCTTGGTGACCAGGTCCACCTCGGCCCCGGCCTGCGTCACCGTCTGCCGCGGCGTCAGGATCGACGATGTGGGCTTGACCGCAAAGCGGCACACCACCGGCTGACCCGTGGAAATCCCGCCCAGGATCCCGCCCGCATGGTTCGACAGGAACTCCGGCCCCTCTGGGCCCATGCGGATCTCGTCCGCATTCTCGACCCCCGTCAGCGCGGCCGAGGCCATCCCCTCGCCGATCTCCACGCCCTTGACCGCGTTGATCGACATCATCGCAGACGCAAGGTCGCTATCCAGCTTGCCATAAAGCGGCGCGCCAAGGCCTGCGGGGACCCCCGTCGCCACCACCTCGATCACCGCGCCGACCGAATTGTGCGACAGCCGCAGCGCGTCCAGATACTCGGCCCATTCCACCGCGGCCACCGCATCAGGCACCCAGAACGGGTTCCGCTCGATCTCCGCAGCGTCAAAGCGCGCCCGGTCGAACCCCTTCACCCCCATCTGCACCATATAGCCGGTGATCTTCAGCCCCGGCACCAAGGCCGCCAGCGCGGCCCGTGCCACGCCGCCGGCAGCCACCCGGCTGGCAGTCTCGCGCGCGCTGGAGCGTCCGCCACCACGATAATCCCGGATCCCGTATTTCTGGTGATAGGTGATGTCCGCATGCCCCGGCCGGAACGACTGCGCGATCTCGCCATAATCCTTGGAGCGCTGGTCGGTGTTCTCGATCATCAGCTGGATCGGCGTGCCCGTGGTCTTGCCCTCGAACACGCCCGAAAGGATGCGCACCTCGTCCGGCTCTTTCCGCTGGGTGGTGAACTTGTTCTGCCCCGGTTTCCGCCGGTCCAGCCAGGGCTGGATGTCGGCCTCGCTCAGCGCGACGCCAGGGGGGCAGCCGTCCACCGTGCAGCCTATCGCCGGCCCATGGCTTTCGCCCCAGGTGGTGACGCGGAAAAGGTGACCGAAGGTGTTCAGGCTCATGTCGCGCTCCGATAGCGATGGCGCGGAGATAAGCGATGATCCCGTGCCGCGAAACCGGAATCTCGCGTTGCCTACCTGACTTGTGCAGTTCAAGCGGGCTGGTCTACCGTGGCGCCGCCACGCAATGGAGAGTGTTCGACGCGATGCAGATATGGGGCCATTGCCGGTTTGCCTTCTTTGGCGTCAGCGATACCGGGCGCGAGATCGGCACCCTTGAAACCGCCTTCGCCAAACTGTGGCATCCCGTCCGCATGGCCGTCCGCTTCCATCTGATGGAGACGATCCTGCTCCCGGCGATCCGGGCACAAACCGATCCGGACTTCGTCCTGCAGATCACCACCAGCCAGCTTATGCCCGACATCTTTCAGGAACGGCTGGACCGCATCACCGCCGATCTGCCGCAGGTCCGCATCCTCCGCAGTGCGCGCACCGACCTGAGCAAGGCCCTGCGCCCCGCCATGGCCGAGGCCAGCGGGGGCGGGGCCGAACCGGCGGTGCATTTCCGGGTGGACGACGACGATGCCGTCTCGGCCGACTACATCGCGCGCCTGCGCCGCGCCTCTGCCCGGGTCGAGCCGGGCGGGATGGTCACTTTTCCCCGCGGCGTCATGGGCTTCCTTCACGGCGGCATTGCGCGCCATGCGATGATCCAGAAACATTCCATCGCCATCGGCCTTGCCCTGGTGGTTCCGCCGGGCGGCCGCAATCCGTTTCGCATCCAGCATCTGCGGCACGCAGACGGGGTACCCAGCTACTGCGACCCGACCTTTCCAGCCTACCACTACACCCTGCACAGTGCCAACAATACCTCGGGTTACGCGCAGCTGTTCCACCTGGACACCTCGCAGAACCGTCGTGTCCGCAAGCTGGTGGCACAGAACAAGGAACTGGCCGCGGGCGGCGTGACCACCGCCAAGGCCGAAGCCGCGCTTGCCGCCGCCTTCCCCCATACCACAGGGGAAGCCTTGCGAAACGCGATCAACCGCGCGGCCGACCCGATGCAACTGACCGAGGACATGGGCTTTCCGGTCACGCCGTTCACCCCGCCCCGCACAACAGTTTGAAGAATTCAGTCGGCGGGGTTGAATTCTCTGTGATCGGTCCCATTTTGGCTTGGGCGGGCCGGGCCCCTCTGACGACACAGGTCGTGATGTCGGACCGCATCGAGAAACATGCTCGATGTCATGCCCGGCGCGTGCCCCTGAAAAGGCTGACCTCTCGACGCATACATGAGAGGTAAAACGGGGATGGAATTCCTCTTCCTGACGTTCCTGGCCAAGCCGCTCTGGCTCTGGCTCCTGTTCCTGACCATCGTCATAGCGCTGATGGTCTTTGACCTGGGTGTGCTGCACAAGGACGACCATGAGCTTGGCGTGGCCGAAAGCCTGAAGCTGTCGGCTTTCTACATTTTCATCGCGATCCTGTTCGGCGGTTACATCTGGTGGGCCTGGTCCACCGGAACCCTGGTGACAAGCGACGGGTCGAACCCCGTGGCGTCATACTTCCAAGGCTACATCATCGAGAAGGTCCTCTCGATCGACAACGTCTTCGTCATCTCGCTGATCTTCGGCTACTTCGCCATTCCGCGCAAATACCAGTACCGCGCGCTGGTCTGGGGCATCATCGGCGTGATCATCCTGCGCGGGATCATGATCGCCATCGGGGCCGAGCTGATCTCGAACTACGGCTGGGTGACCCTGGTCTTCGCGGCCTTCCTGGCCTTTACCGGCATCAAGATGCTGGTCGTGCCCGAGGGTGACACCGACGTGTCGAAGAACCCGGTCGTAAGGCTGACGGCGAAATACATGAACGTGACCAAGGACCTGCACGGGCAGAAGTTCTTCGTCCGCCAGCCGCACCCGACCACGGGCAAGCTGGTGATCTTCGCGACGCCCCTCTTTGTCGCGCTGATCGTGATCAACGTGGCAGACCTGATCTTCGCCGTGGACTCGGTGCCCGCGATCTTCCTGATCACCACCGACACCTTCATCGTCTACACCGCGAACATCATGGCGATCCTCGGGCTCCGCGCGCTGTACTTCGCGCTGGCCGCATTGGTGCACCGCTTCCACTATCTGAAGTACGCGCTGGCCGTGGTGCTGATCTTCATCGGCCTGAAGGGCTTCTACAGCTACTTCTTCGGCAAGTTCGATCCCTACCTGTCGCTTGCGATCACCGTGGGCATCATCGTGGCCGGCATCTTCTACTCGCTGTACAAGACCCGCGACGAGGACGACAGTCACGAGAATGAGGCGAAGGCGGCCGAATAGATCGGGCGCGCACCGTTCAGCGCCCGCCCCGTAATCTCGGGGCGGGCGTTTCTATGCGGCGCCCTGCCGGATCTGCGCCGTCAGATCGTGGCCCTCGGGTACCCCGGCGATCCGCAGGACCGACAGACCCAGCGTTACGTCCACGGCCCCATCCGCCCGGCGCGTCACCTGCGGCGGCTTCGGCCAGGCGGTCAGGTCATAGACCTGCTCGGCCGCCCATCGGCTGACATGGGTCACACCGCCATAGGCCAGCACGAAGACCACCGCGCCCGGCCCCGGCTCGATCAGGTTGACCCCGGTTCCCGCATGGACCGTGTCGTTGCCGCCGCCCAGCCGCACCCGGTTCCGCCCCGGCCCGGTATGCACGACCGAGGACCCGTCGCCGTCGATGATCTGGTCATTGCCATGCCCGCCGTAGATCCGGTTCCGCGCCGCCGTGCCGATGATCGTGTCGTCGCCCGTCCCGCCGTCCAGCGTGTCACGCCCGCCGCCGCCGACCAGATAGTCGTTCCCGGCCCCGCCATAGAACTGGTGGCGCGAGCTTTCCATGACCGAGATCGCCAGCAGCCGGTCGTCGCCCGCCCCGCCGTGGAAGATCGCCCCGCCATACTTCGGCCCGATCATCACATCGTTCCCGCGTGACCCGCGCACGTCCACCGTCACGCGCTCGGACGTCTCGAAGGTGATCGGGCTGTCAGGATGCGCAACGATCCGCAGGGTCCGCGCCTGCTTCTTCGCCGCCTCGGCGTCCTCGTTCCGGGCCACGACCGTGGCGATGCGGATATGTTCCACATTCATCGGGCAGTGCAGGACGTAACCGTCCGGCCCGCCCATGTACCACAGCGTATCCTGACCGCCGTCCTTCGCCTCGCGGATCTTCTCGGCCTCGGCGCCATAGGCCCAGTAGCTGTCGTTGCCCCGCCGTCCCTCCAGCACGACCGAGCCATCCACCGCCATCATGGCGTTGACCCCATCCGCCGGGTTCTCGAACCCGCGCAGGTCCAGCCCCAGCTCAAGCGCGCCCTTCACCAGCTCGGCCCGCAGAAACTCCATCGGCGCCGAGGCGACCAGGTTCTCGGTTTCCCCAGGGTCGCTGACGACGTCGTAGACATGCTCTTCGCCATTCGGATACCGGAAATAGCGCAGATGCCGGTAACCCTCGACCGAGGGGCGCACCGACAGCGTCCCGAAGACCGAGGTGATGGGCGATTTCGTCGTGTCGAAGGTCCCGAAGCTGTCGTCGATCAGCGGCAGCAGGCTTTGCCCCGACACCCAGTCCGGGCGCGGCGGCAGGCCGGCCAGCTGCATGATCGTCTTGGGAAAGTTGTGCAAGGACACCGGTAGGTCCACCACCCGGCCCTCGGTCATCCGGGGCGACCAGATGCCAAAGGGAACATGGGCGGCGCTGTCCCACTGGCTCATCTTGTGGAAACTGTCGTGGTTCCCAAGGTTGAACCCGTTGTCCGACAGGAAGATCACCGTCGTCTTGTCGCCCAGCGGCGAGGCCTCAAGCGCGTCCAGGAACCGACCGATCTCGTGGTCCACATGGCTGATCGCGGCGAAATAGGCGCGGACGACCTGGCGCCAGCCTTCGTCCCCGGCCTTCTCCGGCGTCCAGTTGCCATTGGCGAGATAGGCGGCCTCGTAGACGGCGAAACCGGGCTGCGGTCCGTGGTAATCGTCGGCATGGGCAATGCTGGGCCAGCGGATCGCGGCGGCATCGTATTGCTGGTAGAACCGATCCGGACATTCCAGATTGTAATGCGGGTGCTTGAACCCCAGCTGGATCAGATGCCGCCGCGCCGGGTCGGCCCGGCCCAGAAAGTCGATCGCGTTCTGCGCCACGGTAAAGTCGTAGAACAGATGGTCCTGTGAGCCGTCATCGTCGGGATGGTTGATCCCCGCGATCCCTGGCCCCCGGTCCAGATAGGGATGCACCTTGCTCCGCCCACCCAGATCCTGCGCCGGGACATCCTCGTGAAACAGGACGCGGCGATAGCGTTCGGGCATCGGCTTGTAGGTCGCATCCACCTTGCCGGTGGTGAAATTGTAGAAGCCCGCCCGCCGCAGGTCATAGGCCCAGGCCTTTTCGGGGGGCATCACCTGCCGCCAGAAGCGGTTCAGGTCCACCAGCCCGGTGCGGAAGGGCGACAGGCCGGTGGCCAGTTCCGCCCGGCAGGGGGCGCAAAGCGGGATCGTTGCATAGGCGTTACCGAAGCGGACGCCCCGGTTCAGCAGCCGATCCAGGTTCGGCGTCTGGATGCGGATCCCGAAGGTCTCGCGCCAGGTAAAGACGTCGATCATGTCATCCACCCAGATGACACAGATATTGTCGTCCCGGATGCTGTCGGCGTCGAAGCCCATCAGCCGCCCGTCAGCTTCAGTCGGGCCGGCAGCGCCCAGCGCCGCCGCGCGCCTTCGCCCCAGGTATCGCGCAACGCACCCCGGTTGGCCGGATAGGGCCCTTCGCCCGGCTGGGCAGCATGGGCATAGGTCACGAAGACCTCGCCCTCGGGCCGTTTTGAACAGCGCAGGACCACGGCCTTGGAATCGTCCTTGTCGATCTCGACCTTGCGGATCGCCGCCCCGTTCGTCACGCCCTCCAGCGCAAAACCGGCCGCCTTGCCCGCGCCAAAGGGATCGTCGGCATCGACCACCAGGCCATCCGACGCCTCGCAAATCAGCCGGATATCGGGGCCCGCGCGTTCCGCCAGCTGGATCGTCGGGCATTGCCATTTGACGCCCGCCTGCACCGCCAGCAGCGCGGTGGTCAGAAGCTCTGCCTTCTCGGCCCTGCCCGAGTCGGTCAGCCGGCCGGTATCGTCAATCTGGAAGGCATAGGAGGGCGCCGCGATCACCAGCCGGTGGTCGGCATGGTTCCAGGCCAGCTCCCACTGCCCCTCCAGCCCCGGCCCACGCGTCACCGTCTGGGTGCCGCAGTCGAAGGCCGCCAGGAACACCGGCCGCGCCAGCCCGTGCCGCGCCATGGCTCTTGTGATCCGCTCCATCAGCGCGATCATGCCGTCGCGATAGGCGACGGGATCGCCGGTCAGGTCCTCCAGCGCATAGTCCAGCACCACCGCCGGGACCTGCGCCTGCGTGCCCAGAAGGCGCGCCGCCGCGACCAGGTTCGCCAGCGTCCTGTCCAGATTCGCCATCGCCAGCCCCGTGCCCAGCGCCTCGGCAGTCGAGGCGCTGTCGGTCTCGACCCGGACGCAGAACAGGGGCAGCGCCTGCCGCGCCTCCGCCCGGCGGGCAAGGATCGCATCGGCCATCAGCGCCTCGACCGTCAGCTCGCGCAGGGGGGCCAGTTCCACGACCTCGGGCGCCTCGCCCTCGCCACCCATGCCGACCGCCCCGATATCATCGGCCGGCCCCATGACATGCCAGCGGAACCGCGCCGGCCCCGGGCTGCCCAGCCCCGCCCGCGCGCCGCCGATCCCCAGAATCGCCAGCAGCGGCCCGCGCGCCTCGGCCAGGATCGCCCCGCCCGAGACATGGCGGCGATAGCCCCGCGCGCAATCCGCCCCCGGCAGGTTCGCCTGGAAATGCACCCAGTCGCCCACCCGACGCGCGGCCCAGAGGTCGATCTCCTCGGGCAGGTCGGGCAGCTCCGCCTCCACCACGGGGGCGACTTGCGCCTTCAGCTCCAGCCGCGCGGCGATGTCGGCGACCACCTTGTCGGACAGGCGCAGGATCAGGCCGGTCTCGTCATAGCGGATCACATCGCCATTCTCGGCCCGGATGATCACGCCCTCGCTGGGAACCTGTGACCCCGGCATCAGAACAGCGTCCTGAACCGTTCCGGCAGCCGGTAGACCCCCGGAGGCCGCGCCCCGCCCGGAGCCCAGTAGACCACCTTCTTCGGCCGCCAGCCGTCGATCATCTCCTTGCGGAACTCGGGGAACTCCACCGTCTCGGCCGTGGGCTTCACTTTCGACAGCGCCTTGTAGGTGTCCCAGGCGGTATCCCAGCCGGTCTTCTGCCGCTCGACCTTTTCCAGGGCGCCGCTCTGGATCTCGCGCTGCGCGCGCCGCGTGGCCAGGCGCCGCTCGGTCATGTCATGGTCGATGAAGCGCAGGTGGAACAGATACAGGTGCGGGTCCAGATGCAGCACCGGATGGTTGGCGTAATGCCCGCCCGGCACGATGTCGATCTTGTCCCGGGTGATGCAGGGCTTGGCGTAGTTCGCGTTCAGCCGGAAGATCCGCCGCACGTCCAGGATGTTCCGCCCGTCCGAGATCGGCTCGGGCTCCAGCGTCGGGTTGTGCACCATCTCGATCGCGAAGGGGGTGATCACCTTCGGCCCGCCCTTGCGGGCATAGGTCGCGACATAGTCGACCAGACTGTCCGACACCGCCGGATCGACGCAGACGATCTCGTCCACATCGCCCACCAGCACCCAGTTGTAGAACTGCGTGAACCCGGTCGTCAGCCGCGACAGCATCTGCCAGCGCCGCTGGTTGAAGCAATTCCGCGTCTCGTCGAAGGGCAGATAGATGACATTGCAGCCCTCGGCGATCTTCTTGTGCTCGGGGTCGCCGCCGTGGCTGAGGACATACAGGTTCTCGCGCCCCAACTGGCGGCCGTAATAGTCCACCCAGCGCTTCAGGAAGAAGTGGTCGCCGCCGACCATTGTCATCGCCATCATCGGCGCGCGTGTCTTGTCCATTCGTCCTTGCCCAACCTCCGGCGCCCCGCCCGCATAGCACAGGCCCGCGCCCGCAACCTAGCCCGCCTTTGCCTTCAACGCGGCCGCCGCCCCACGCCTTGCCCGGCGGATGAACACCGTCTCGTCCTCGGGCAGACCCTCGCCCAGCCGCAGCATCGCCCCCGCCGCCTGGATCACCAGCCGATGCCGCCCCCGCGCCCCGGCCGCCGCCAGGACGGCACGCTGCCACTTCGGAACCTCGCGCCGCGCACGGAACAGGCGCCAGAAATCGTGCTCGACCTGATCGCCCGCGATCAAGGCGTTCACAAGCAAGGGGAAGCACCCCGCTTTCAGCACCACCCGGATCGCTTCATGCGTGCAGAACGGGACGCGCAACTGCTGCACATTCGGCCCCGCCAGCCGAGCGGCATGGGCGCGGTCCTCGGGCACGAAAGGGTCATACAGCACGACGGCGCGGCGGATATAGGGGATCGCAGCCGCCGCATCCAGGAAGGGCATGCCCTCCCAGTTCGACTTGCGCACGGCAAAGGGAAACCGTGCCTCGAACGGAGCGATGACCTTGTTCATCGTCGACTGCGGGCTGAAGGCCAGCACCCGCGCCTCGGGGATCAGCGGCGCGAAATTCAGCGCCGCGAAACCGCCCATCGAGGCCCCGGTCAGCACCACGCGGCGAAAGCGGCGGAAGAAGCCCCGCTCTTCCAGCGCCCGGATCAGCGCGGGCGCGGTCGGCTGGCGGAACCAGTCCTTCGCGTGACTTTGCACCCCCAACACCGAATGGCCCAGCGGCGCCAGCCGCTTCCATGCCCAGGGGCCGCGCGGCCAGCCCTCGTCGATCGTGGCCAGGTTGTCGAAGGTAACGACCAGAACGTCGGACTGCCCCTCGAACCAAAGATTCGCGTGATCGCCCCGGATCAGAAAGCGGTCGGCGCCGACTGCCTCGTCCAGCCCCGGCTCGGGCGGCAGCGTCAGCGGGGCAAGGTCGGGCAGATCCTCCATCAATAAACCCACCGGACATATCGCGCCAGAACAGCCAAGGCCTGCGCATCCTCGGTCGCCTCGGACAACGGCAAAGCGCGGTCCGGCCAGAAGATCACCTCATGGATGCGGCAATCCCCCATCAGCTTGGTCAGACCCGGACGGTTCGACCGGCAGCCGATGAGAAAGTCCGCCGGACTGTCCATTCCCGGAACCCGCCCCGCCTGCGCCAAGGTCTGCCCGTCGCACTGCAGCCACAGCGACCGCCCGTCATACCCCACGATCGCCAGCCGGGGCCGTGACGACCTGGCCAGCGGAAGCACCGCCTGGACCGTGTTCTGCTTGTCCTTTGCCACGATCCGCCCCTCGGCCTCGGACAGGAAGATCACGTTCTGCGCCTGCCCGGTCGAAACCGAGGCCAGCGTCCGCGCTTCGCCGCCCGAGCTGTAGACCAGGGCTACGGTGAAGGCCGTGACCGCGGGCGCAAAGCCCGGCAGGACAAAACCGCAGTTGATCCCTTTGCTGCAGACCAGGGCGCCCGGAGGTCCGGCCTCGAACCGGCTGTTCCCGGTATTCGGCGCCGCGGCAACGGCTTCGACCGCCCCCTTCGCCTCGCGCCAGGCAGTGATCCGGCCCTCATGGCGGACCAGATCGGCCTCCCGCGCGACAAAGCGCGCCCCGCCGCTGCGCACCAGAGCCTGGGCCAGCAGGCGCTCTTCCCCCCCGACCAGGGCGCCAGGCGGCAGTTTCGCGGCGATCTCAAGCATCATGCCTCCATTTCCGCCGCATCTTGCCGGTGCCGCCCCCGCGCCGCAAGACCGGCCGGATCAAGACCGGCGTGGCACTTGGCGGGCAAACTCCATCGCCCGCGACAGGACGACAGCGCCATAGGCCGCGTTGTGGTGCTCGAAATCGCCATGGCTCACGGCATAGGTCGGATCGGTGAACAACCCCTGGACCACGGTTTCGGCAGCCTGCGGCATCAGCGTAAGCCCGTCCTCGGCCACCACCGCGGCCAGAAGCTCCCACAGACGCGGCAAAGCCTCGGGGATCAACGCCTGAATCCGGGGCTCCAGCGCGGCTGCGTGCAGGGCGTGACCCGGAGAAAAGAAGGCGATCGGCGACAGCAGCAGGCGCGCCGTCCCGGTCGCTGCCAGACCAGAGACAAGCCGATAGCCAGCCTGCTGGCGCATCCCATCGGCAAGCACCCGCCGCTGCAGCCCCTCGCTGACCAGCGGCGCACCGGCCAGCATCTGCAGCAAACGCAGGAACATCCGCCAGACGTAGATCCGCGCGCCCACGACCAGGATCACGTCGAACTCGGCCGCGGGCAGGAACATCCGCCCACGCGCATTGAACTTGGCGAAACGCCGCGCGGTGAAGTCGTCCAGCGGGTGGATCGCACCGTCCCGGAATTCCAGATGCCGGAAGCGGGTGCCCAGGTGGCCCCAATACTCCAGCTCGACGCCCGAGACATCGACCAGCCCCTGCGCTTCGGCTTGCCGGACGCAGGCATAGTGACTGTCACCGAAGATGCACAGACGCGGCAGCTCAGCCATGGCGCTGGTCCGGGGCGAATGCGGCCAGGATCTCTTCCTCGCACCGCAGCTCGTCCGCTTCCGACAGGTCGGGCTCCTCGGGCTCCAGGCGTTCGGGCTGGGGCTCCCTGACGACCGGAACCGCCGCAGCGGCGCCCCCGAAGACGGCGGCCTGGTCATGGAAGAATTGCGCCATCACATGATCCACCCCTTCCGGCAGGACCGACCGCAGGTTCGGCGCGAAGAACCGACCGCGATAGGCGGGATGGGTGATGATCTCGTAAGAGGGGAAATAGTCCACCCGCCCCTCAAGGGCCACCAGTTCCGAAGCCACCGCCCGCAGCAGCGACTTGGAATGGCTGGTGGCCGTCAGCACATGCTGCCCCGACGCCGTGGCCGTCAGCGGCACGGGCGAGACGGTCAGCAGCAGGCGCAAGCCACGGTTCGCCCGGACCATCAGGCGCAAAGCCGCCCGCATGTCCCGAAAGAGGGCGGCAAAGCCATGGTTCACGAACCTGTGGCGGTCAGGGTCGAAACGGCCTGCGACGGTACCTGGACAGACAGCGTATTCCACGCCCGTGACCTGATCCTGCCAAGCTTCGGTCAGCCCCATGGTAAAGACAAGGACCGACGCGCCGCGCACCGCCGCCGCGATCGCCGCCAGTGTCTCTTCGCGTGAACGCATCAGCTCCTCGACCGAGACGAAACCACCCGGCTCGACCCCGGGCCGGAAGGGATCGTAAAAGCGTCCGTCCTTCTCCCATACCTCCTGAGGAGGATGCGCCCCGGTCAGCGCCCAGGACAGCCACTGCCACAGCATGCGAGGCGTGTAGATATTCCCGGTGCGGAAGCCGAACGTACCATAGTGGTAATCCTTGCGCTGTTGGTCGGTCAGGCCGATCGGTCCGGGCTCGAAGTCCAGCCAGCGGTAGCGCCGCGCCACCAGCGCCTTCGAGAAATGCTGCGCAAAGCACGATCCCGCTGTCACGATCCGCGTCCGCCGCTTGATCTGGAAGCGCGGCGTCCAAAGGCCCGCGATCTCCATCGCGTCGCGCTCGGCAACGGCCGTGCGCCAGAAACTCTGATCGGGCAGGGCTTCATAAGGATGCGTCATGTGCCGGCGGGTCCTAAAGTCTCAGACCTTGCGATATGGGGCCCGACCGAGGGGTAAGGTCAACCGGGTTCCCGACCCTCCCCAGCCGTTCCCCCGCGTGCTAGGCTCGGCCCATGCCCAGCCTCTGCCGCGATTGCCTGACCCTGACCGACAGCACGACCGCGCGCTGCCCGATCTGCCGCTCGCCCCGGCTGGTCGCGCATGACGAGCTCGCGACACTCTCCATCGCCCACATGGACTGCGACGCCTTCTATGCCAGCGTGGAAAAGCGCGACAACCCGGCGCTCCGCGACCAGCCCGTCATCGTCGGCGGCGGTAGCCGCGGCGTCGTCTCGACCTGCTGCTACATCGCACGGATCAAGGGCGTCCGCTCTGCCATGCCGATGTTCCAGGCCCTGAAACTCTGCCCCGAGGCCGTGGTCGTGAAGCCCCGCTTCGCCGCCTATACCGAAGCCTCGCGTGCCATCCGCGCGATGATGGAGGAACTCACCCCCGCCATCGAACCCCTCTCCCTGGACGAGGCCTTCCTCGACCTCACCGGCACAGCCCGCCTGCACGGAGCCCCGCCTGCGGTGCTGCTTGCAAGACTGACGAAACGGATGGAGGACGAACTCGGCCTCACCGGCTCCATTGGTCTGTCGCACAACAAATTCCTGGCAAAGGTCGCCTCCGACCTCGACAAGCCGCGCGGCTTTTCGGTGATCGGCAAGGCCGAGACCGAGGCTTTCCTGAAGCCAAAACCCGTGCGCATCATCTGGGGCGTCGGCACCGCCACCCAGACGGCCCTGGAACAGGCCGGCATCCGCACCATCGCCGACCTCCTCCGCTGGGACCGCGCCGACCTCACCGCACGCTTCGGCAGCATGGGCGACCGCCTCTGGCACCTGGCCCGGGGGCTGGACACCCGCCGGGTAAGCCGCGACGAACGGCCAAAGTCGATCTCCAAGGAAACCACCTTCTTCGAGGATACTTCCGACCCCGACCTCCTTGACGGCCATATCTGGCGGCTGTCCGAACAGGTCGCCGACCGCGCCAAGGCCAAGCGCCTGTCAGGCCGCACGGTAACGCTCAAGCTGAAACGCAAGGACTTCCAGCTTGTGACCCGCCGCCATGCGCTGAGCGATCCCACCCAACTCACCGACCGCATCTACCGCGCCGCGCGCGACCTCTTCGACCACGCGGGCACCTCGGGCCCCTTCCGTCTGATAGGCGTCGGCATCTCCGATCTCGCCCCCGAGGATCAGGCCGACCTGTCGCAAGACCTGCTCGACCCCGGCGCCACCAGACGCGCCGCCGCCGAACGCGCCACCGACGCGATCCGCGCCAAGTTCGGAGCAGAAGCGATCATCAAAGGCCGCGCCCTCCGCTGACCCGCTCCGCGCTGATCGTCCGGCGCGCGCGGTGCGTCACCGTAGGGTGCGCTACAGCGCACCGTCCGACGGCGCAGTTTCGCTTCACCGTGTCAGATCGATTCTCGAATGAAGTCGCCCTGCCTGAGAGTGGCGCCAAGGCTAAAGTCCATCGGATCAAACTTGGGAATGATCGGTGCCTCCGGTTCGTCGGGCCGCCACCCCGACACCCCCCTGAACGCGCCCCTCCGTCATCGCCTCATCCGTCACCTCAAGCGCCACCGACTTCAACCACACCCCCGTCACGAAACTGGCGGCAAGGTCCGCCGGGTTGACCAGCCTCACACACGTCGGGTCCGCGATGTCTTGGAACGTCTCCATCATCGGAGCAATCACCCCCACGCCCGACCGCGCCTGCCCTCGACCTCTCTGAACAGCGCCCCGCCGATCACCCGCCCCTCGCGCCCCGCGATCGTGGCGGCGGCGACCGAGCCCATGTATTCCGTCGTCCCCGCCCCTTTGAGCAGCGCGCACAGGAACCGCCTCGGCGTGACCTCGACCACCACCTGACCCCGCCGGCCAAGGAGGCCGAGACCTCCCCCGCCGGGGTCTCGACAGTGATGGTCAGCTTCTGCCCCAGCTGTAGCGGTCCTTGGCAACCACCGCCCAGACCAAGGCCAACACCACCGCAGCAATCGCAGAAACAACCAGAACCTTCTTCATCTCAAATCACTCGACCACAACCGCACCGCCTCACCCGACCACACCCCACCCTACCCCCACCTTTCACCTGGCACCAAATATCCCCGCCGGAGGCACCCCGAGCCGGTTGCGCGCCCTTCGCGCGCAGAGGCGAGACAAGAAGCATGCGCGTCAGCGCTCAATTTGAAAACCGCTCCAACCCACGACCACGCCAGGGACCGAAAGCGCCATTCCCTAACGCCCGGTAAACGCCCACAGCCAACCCCTTGGAATCATTCACCCAGGAAATCCGTCCACGCGTGGACACCCTTGCGGCCTACTCCGCCGCCAGCCGTCCCGCCGCCCCAGCCCCCGAGACCAGTTCTGCCACAACCCCCGCGATCAGGTCCCGGAACCGGCCGAAGCCCGCCAACTTCTCGACCCGACCTTCGTCCATGTAGAGCGCCCGGTCGATCTCGACCTGCACCACATGCACCCCGCGCGAGGGCCGCCCATAGGCCTGCGCCACATAGGCCCCGGCGAACGGAGCGTTCCGCCCCACCCGCAGCCCCGCGCCTGCGAAGGCCGCCTCGACCCGCTCCATCACGTCACGCCCCGCCGCGACCCCATAGCGGTCGCCCAGCACCACCTCCGGTCGGCTGTGCCCCGGCCTGGTATGCGCCTCGATCGCCTCATGCGGCATGGAATGGCAGTCGATCAGCACCGCCTGCCCGAACTGCGCCCGAGTCTCCTCGACCAGTTCCGCAAGCGCCTGATGATAGGGATGCCAGAACCGCTTCAACCGCGCCTCGGCCTCGGCCAGCGGCAGCTTGCCGCGATAGATCGCCCGTCCCCCGGCCACCACGCGGGGAATCACCCCCAGCCCCGAGGCCACGCGGGGATTGTGCGGCACCCGGTTGATCCCCTCGATCACGGCCGGATCAAGCTCGTCCGCCGCCCGGTTCAGGTCCAGGTAGGCGCGCGGCACCCGCGCCGCCAGCAGCGGAGCCCCAAGGCCCGGCGCGCAGTCGAACAGTTCGTCGACGAAAGCATCTTCCGATGACCGGATCGCGGCCCGGTCCAGCAGAGCCTGCTCTAGAAACTCCGGCTGATAATCCCGCCCGGAATGGGGTGAGGCAAAGATCATCGGTCCCGCCACCCGGCGCGGGCGCTGCAGGACGAAAGCCTCGGTGCTGTGGGTGGCAATCTCGGCCAAGCAGGATCCTTCCGTTCTTTCTGATATAACGCCAGAAACCGGAAAGCCAAAACCCCTTGCAGCCCCCCGCGCTTGTCAGTATAGACCGCTCGACCGACGCGGATCGCCCCGCGTCCTTTTCGTTTCACCGGAAGGGCATGGGCGGCTGCATAGGGAACGTGGGCGGTTAGCTCAGCGGTAGAGCACTACGTTGACATCGTAGTGGCCACTGGTTCGATCCCAGTACCGCCCACCATTCACCGCCTCCGGCATCGGGGGCATGGGTTTCAATCTGGCGCGTGATGCGCCGCGTAGAAGGAGGGTCGACCATGAAAGTCGCCAACTCGCTCCGCTCGCTGAAGACGCGTCACCGCGATTGCCAGGTCGTGCGCCGTAAGGGCCGCGTCTATGTGATCAACAAGACGCAGAAGCGCTACAAGGCCCGCCAGGGCTGAGCCTGCTTCAGCAGACGGATTTCAAGGCCGCCCTGGGAAACCTCGGCGGCCTTTTCCGTTGAACATCCGCCGGTGGCGCATCCGAATCATCTGCTGACTCGCCGGGGTCTGATCTTCTGGAAAAGCTCTGGCACCGCAGGCCAGCAGGAAGCCAGATGCACCCGAACCCTGCCTTCCGCCACACCGCATGCGACCAGAACCTCGCCTTTGCCCGCGCAACGCCCCCCGCGCCCGCGTTGATCGCCATCTCCGGTCCGGAGGCCTATATCTCGCCTGACTGGTATGGCCCTCACGACCAGGTCCCGGATCAGGTCCCGAGCTGGAACTACGTCGCCGTCCACCTGCGCGGCACGTTGGAGGCGCTGCCGCAAGACGCCCTCCGCCCGCATGTCGACGCCCTTTCTGCCGAGTACGAGCGCCGAATCGCCGACAAGCGCCCCTGGACCAGCGCCAAGATGACCGAAGGCGCGATGCCCCGGATGATGCGGATGATTCTGCCGTTCCGGTTCCATGTCGCTTCGGTCGAGGGGACCTGGAAGCTGAACCGGAACAAGCCCCCTGACATCCGCGCCCGCACGGCCGAGGCTTTGTCCCGCGGCTCCCCCTCGGCGCAAGAGATCGCCGCACTGATCCGGCGCGACCTCGGCTGACTGGTTGCCAGCCGCCCGTCGGCCGTGGCAGGCTGTGCTTCAGGATACGCGGACAGGGCAATGAAGGTCATTCACCGCCCCGACCGGCTTCTGATGATCGAGGATCGGCCCTGGACGAAGCCGCCGGCGGTCTGGTGATGCTTATTGTCGGGGTTTGCGTGCCGCTACTGATCGGATCGCTGATGGTCCGCCGGGTCAGGCTGACCTTCGACCAGGACGAGGGAACACTGACGCGGACCTGCCGTACACTCCGGGGTCTGGCGCGGGACAACTATCCGCTGCAGCGGCTGGAACGGGCCGAGCTGGGGTCGATGAACGACAGCGACGGTACCTCCTGGCGCACCGAGCTACCGTTGAAGGCACCCCTCGAAGCGGTACCCTTCACCAGCCATTGCACAAATGGCACCGGGCCGGAACGTATGGTCGGTATCGTCAACGACTGCCTGATCCGACAAAGTTGATGCGAACGGGACAGGCCCGGGACCGCGCGTCCTGCGCGCCACATCCGGCCGCATACCGACAGAATACGCGGCCTGTGCGCCTTTGTCCGCTGGACGAGTGCGAAAGCCTTGGCTAGATACGCGCCGTCGGGGCATGGGTTACCACTGCCCCTTACGTCATATGGGTCGGCACCTCCGGCCTGAAAGGGGAGTAGATCTCGTGTCCCACGCAGACGATCACGCAGGCACCGGCCAAGGCACTCGGCGGGATTTCCTGTACTACGCAACGGCAGGCGCCGGCGCGGTGGCCACGGGTGCCGCCGTCTGGCCGCTGGTCAACCAGATGAACCCGTCGGCGGATGTGCAGGCACTGGCCTCGATCATGGTCGATGTCTCGACGGTCGAGCCGGGGACGCAACTGACGGTGAAATGGCTGGGCAAGCCGGTCTTCATCCGCCGCCGCACCCCCGAGGAAATCGAAGCCGCCCGCGCGACGGCGCTGACCGATCCGACGATCATCGACGCGCTGGCCCAGAACGCGAACAAGCCGGGCGCCGATGCCTCGGACGAGAACCGCACACTGGACGAAGCCGGCGAATGGCTGGTGATGATGGGTGTCTGTACCCACCTCGGCTGCGTGCCGCTGGGCGACGGCGCCGGCGAATTCGGCGGCTGGTTCTGCCCGTGCCACGGTTCGCACTACGACACGGCGGGTCGCATCCGCAAAGGGCCGGCGCCCCGGAACCTCGATGTTCCCGTCGCCGCGTTCTTCGACGAAACCACGATCAAGCTTGGGTGAGGAAAAGCACCATGGCCGGAATTCCGCACGACCATTACGAGCCCAAGACCTCGGGTGAGCGCTGGCTGCACAAGCGGCTGCCCATCGTGGGGCTGCTCTACGACACCATCATGATCCCCACGCCCAGGAACCTGAACTGGATGTGGATCTGGGGCATCGTCCTGACCTTCTGTCTGGCGCTGCAGATCGTCACCGGGATCATCCTGGCGATGCACTACACCCCGCATGTCGACAAGGCCTTTGCCTCGGTCGAGCACATCATGCGCAACGTGAACGGCGGCTACTTCATCCGCTACCTGCACATGAACGGCGCCTCGCTGTTCTTCTTCGCGGTCTACCTGCACATCTTCCGCGGCCTCTACTACGGCAGCTACAAGGCCCCGCGCGAGGTGACCTGGATCGTCGGCATGATCATCTATCTGCTGATGATGGGCACAGCCTTCATGGGCTATGTCCTGCCATGGGGTCAGATGTCCTTCTGGGGCGCCACGGTCATCACCGGCCTCTTCGGCGCGATCCCCGGCATCGGCGAGCCGATCCAGACCTGGCTGCTGGGCGGCCCGGCGGTGGACAACCCCACGCTGAACCGCTTCTTCTCGCTGCACTACCTGCTGCCTTTCGTGATCGCGGCGCTGGTCGCCGTCCACATCTGGGCCTTCCACACCACCGGCAACAACAACCCCACGGGTGTTGAAGTCCGCCGTGGCAGCAAGGAAGAGGCCGAGCGCGATACCGTTCCCTTCTGGCCCTACTACGTCATCAAGGACCTGTTCGCGCTGGCGGTGATCCTGGCGGTGTTCTTCGCCATCGTCGGCTTCATGCCGAACTACCTGGGCCACCCCGACAACTACATCGAGGCGAACCCGCTTTCGACGCCCGCGCATATCGTGCCGGAATGGTACTTCCTGCCGTTCTACGCGATCCTGCGCGCCTTCACCGCCGATGTCTGGGTGGTGATCGCGGCCGAATGGATCAGCTTCGGCATCATCGACGCCAAGTTCTTCGGCGTGCTGGCGATGTTCGGCGCGATCGCGGTGATGGCGCTGGCGCCGTGGCTCGACACGTCCTCGGTGCGCTCGGGCCGCTATCGCCCGATGTTCAAGTGGTGGTTCGCCCTGCTGGTCGTCGACTTCATCGTCCTGATGTGGTGCGGCGCCATGCCGGCGGATGAGCCCTATGCCACGATCTCGCTGATCGCCTCGGCCTACTGGTTCGCCTACTTCCTGGTGATCCTGCCGCTTCTGGGCGTGATCGAGAAGCCGCTGCCGCAGCCGGCCACGATCGAGGAAGACTTCAATGCGCACTACGCGCCGAACGTCGGCGGCACCAAGACCGTCGCGGCCGAGTGAGAAAGGAACTGAGCATGTTCAGGAAAATCGCACTCACCGCCGCTTCGGCACTGGTTCTGACGGCGGGGCTGGCCCTCGCCGCCGAGACCGAGCAGCATATCGAGGACGTGGCCTTCGCCCACGAAGGTCCGTTCGGCAAGTTCGACCAGTTCCAGCTGCAGCGCGGCCTTCAGGTCTATACCGAGGTCTGCTCGGGCTGCCACGGGCTGAAATACGTCCCGCTGCGCACCCTGTCGGACGAAGGCGGCCCCGGCCTGCCCGAGGATCAGGTTCGCGCCTATGCCGAGCAGTTCACCGTGACCGACAAGGAAACCGGTGAGGACCGCGCGGCGCTGCCGACCGACAACTTCCCCGCCAACGACAACGCCGGCGCGCCCGACCTGTCGCTGATGGCAAAAGCGCGCGCCGGTTTCAGCGGGCCTTACGGCACCGGCATGAACCAGCTGTTCCGTGGCATGGGCGGCCCGGAATACATCTACTCGATCCTGACCGGCTATACTGGCGAGGAAAAGGAAGAGTTCGGCTCGTTCTTCTACGCCAATACCGCCTTCCCCGGCGGCTGGATCGCCATGGCTCCGCCGCTGTCGGACGATCAGGTGACCTATGCCGACGGCCACCCGGCCACCGTGCACCACATGGCCGAGGACGTTGCCTCGTTCCTCTACTGGGCCGCCGAGCCCAAGCTGATGGACCGCAAGAAAGCGGGCTTCGTCAGCGTGCTGTACCTGGTCCTGCTGTCGACGTTGCTCTACCTGACCAACAAGCGCATCTGGGCCGGGGTCAAGGGCAAGAAGCAGCACGCTTGATCGCAGCAACAGAGTTACGGAAAGCCCCGCGCCAGGCGGGGCTTTTCATTTCCGGCCCAGATACTCCTGCACGGCAGCGGGTGGATTTGCCAGAAGCTCGGCCGTCGTGACAGGCGCCTGTACCACCCCCCCGGCAATGAAAGCCGTCCGATCGGCGAAGGCCAGCGCATCCTCCGGGTCATGAGTAACCAGAAGCACCAGCGCCCCTGTGCTTGCGGCCACCTCATCCACCAGACCCAGCATCTCGCGCCGCAGGGCGGGGCCAAGGGCGGCAAAAGGTTTGTCCAGCAGGAGGATCGGCCGCGCCCGCAGCAACGCCCGCGCCAGAGCCGCCCGGCTTGCCTGCCCACCCGACAGCTGGGCCGGACGCCGCCCGCCAAGCCCGTCCAGACCCACCCGGACCAAGGCCTCGTCAATCCCGGCGCGCTGATCGGCCGAAAGCCGCAGGTCCGGTCGCAGCCCGAGCCCAAGGTTCTGCGCAACCGTCAGATGGGGAAACAGGTTCTGGTCCTGGAACAGGATGGTCACCGGACGCTCGCCTGGCGGCAATCCCCCCAGATCCTGCCCGGCCCAGCGGATGGACCCCGACTGCGGTGCCAGAAACCCGGCAATGGCCGACAGAAGCGTCGACTTCCCCGAGCCCGACGGCCCCATCACAGCGATCCGCTCACCCGCAGCGGCCGTCCAATGGGCGGACAGGCGAAACGCGCCCTGCTCCAGCGTCAGATGGTCAAGCTCCAGCACGTCGCCCCCCGGCATCGCAGACCCAGAACAGGGCAAAGGACAGCGCCACCAGCAGAAGCGAGGCTGAGGCCGCCGCCTCGAGCCGGTAGGCGCCCGTCAACTGGCTGACCACCAAGGGCAGGGTCGCCTCCCGCTCTCCTGCAAACAGCGTGATCACACCTAGGTCACCCATGGACAGCGCCGCCGCAATACCCGCCCCGAACCCCAACGGACGGGCCAGACGAGGCAGGACCAACCAGCGCAGACGCGCCCAGCCGGTCAGGCCCAGACTATCGGCCAAACGTCCATAATCCTCCGCCAGGGCCCGCGCTTCGGGCAGAAGGATGCGATAGAGATAGGGCAAGGAAAGGGCCATGTTGACCAGGATAGTGACCTGAAGCGCCACCGTCATCGGCGGTGCAAAGGGTTGAACCAGAAGGAAAAGCCCGGTCCCCAGCACCAGACCCGAGGTCGCCAGCGGCAAAGTCGCCGCCGCTTCGACCAGCGGCGCCCGGCGCTGCGCGGCGGCCAGCGCCATGGTCAGGGCCGCAGCGGTCGCCAGCGCCGCCGACACCAATGACACCAGAATCGACCGCACCGCCGCCGGAAGGACCGAGGGCGGCAGGTCAGCCAGGCCCGGCAATCCGCGCAAGACCACGGCGGCAAGCGGAGCAAGCAGGAAGCCCGTCGCGGCAATCAGGGCCAGGCCGTCCAGCGTAAATCGCCAGCCGCCCGGCCGCTCCAGCGCCGGTACGCGGTCCAAGCCAGCGCCGAACCCTGCCGACCGCACCACCGCCCAGGCGACCAGCGCCGCCCCGGCACAAAGCACCACCTGCACCCCCGCAAGCCCGGCAGCACGGGCCAGATCGAACTCGAACCGGACCGCCTGATAGATCGCAAGCTCGATCGTGGTGGCCGCAGGTCCCCCGCCGAGGGTCAGGACGACGGCAAAGCTGGTCAGACAGATCACCAGGATTATCAGGAAGATACCGGGAATCACCTCGCGCAGCATCGGCCATTCCAGGTGCCGGAAGGTCTGCGCCGGGCCAAACCCCAGCGACTGGGCCAGCCGAAGCCGCTCGGCCGGGATGGCAAGCCAGCCCTGCAGGATCATCCGCGTGGCCAGCGGCAGGTTAAGGAAGACATGCGCCAGGACGACGCCATGCAGGCCATAGATCGAGACCGGCGACAGGCCCAGGGCGATGAGCCCCTGATTCAGCAGCCCGGACCGGCCGAAAACCGCGAGAAGGCCAAGGACGGCCACCACCGAGGGCAACAAGAAGGGGGCGCCCATCAGGGAGATGAGAAGCCCCCGACCGGGAAAGCGACGGCGCGCCAGGGCGCGGGCGACGGGGATGGCGAGAAGCGTGGAAAAGGCCGCAGAAAGAAAGGCTTGCATGATCGAAAAGCGCACGGCGATCCAGTCCGCCGGACCAAGCGACATCCCTGCCCCGCGCCAGCTGACGGCCAGCAACGGGGCAAGGACCAGGGCCAGCAGCAGGGCTGCCAGCGCCGGAGCCAGGATCAGCGGGCGAGAGCGGCTTGCCATTCGGCCAGCGCCGGGTCGCGGGCGACTTGCGCCTCTTCGGGGGACAAGAGCAGCGATTTGGCCGGACGGAAGGTGTCGAAGCCCTGCGGCAGACCCGTTTCCGGTGTGACGGCCGGATACATCCAGTTTGTCTGCGGGATCACCGACTGGAAGTCATCGGTCAGCATGAAATCAAGGAACTGGTCCGCAAGGTCAGGCTGATCCGTAGCGGCAAGTTTTCCGGCGACTTCGATCTGCATGTAGTGGCCTTCGTCGAACAAGGCGGCACCTTTGGTATCGTCGCTCTCGGCGATCAGGTGGTATGCGGGGCTGGTGGTGTAGCTGAGAACCATGTCCGCCTCACCCTCGAGGAACAGGCCATAGGCCTCGGACCAGCCGGGGGTGACGGTGACGATGTTGTCGGAAAGGGCCTGCCAGATCTCGGCCGCGCGGTCACCGTGCGCGGCTTTCACCCACATCAGAAGGCCAAGACCGGGGGTGGAGGAACGGGGGTCCTGAATCACGATCTTGAGGTCGGAGGCCGCCAGTTCCGCAAAGGATTTGGGCGGTTCGGGGAGCCTGGTCTTGTCGTGGACGAAGGCGAACCAGCCCCAGTCGAAGGGCAGGAAGTTGGGATCAGCGACCTCGACCGGCACGGACAACGTGGGATTTTTCCCATGCGGCGCAAAGAGTTGCGTGGCGGCAGCGGCGGCGGTGAGGCTGGTGTCGAGGCCAAGGACGATGTCGGCCTCGGAGGCTGCGCCTTCCAGTTGGACGCGGGCCAGCAGCGCCGCGCCGTCGCCCGCCGGAATGAAGCGCAGGTCGCAGGCGCAGGTCTCCTCGAACGCCTTTTCGATGGCCGGGCCGGGACCCCATTCCGAGGTGAAACTGTCATAGGTCAGGACAGTCAGGACAGGCGTCTCGGCCAGCGCCGGGGCGGCGATGGTCAGAAGGCCCGCAGCAAGGAGTTGTTTTTTCATCACTTTCTCCATGTTGCGACGGAATGGTCGGGGATGGAGAACCCATGCACCTTCCCTCCGCCGGTATGATCCGGTTCAGGTTCGACGGGTTCGCTTGCGCATCTCAGCCTTGTGGGGCACCCCGAGGTACGGGGGAAGATAGGCGAATGTCCGGGGGGCGCAAGGGGCCGCGGGGCGCGGCTGACGGCCAATGGCGCGCGCCATGGTAACCCTTTGGCACAGAACGGAAACTCCTGCCTGCAATCCATCTGCACCCTGTCGGGCATCCGTCTGGCACCAATATGGCACCGGGCCGCGTTAACCAGACTGCGACTCAAGGCACGAATCGGAAAAGTCCGACCCCCCGCGCGGGCGCGCTATTCCCGGCGCAGGTAGAGCGTACCGCTGGCTTCGCCGGTGGCATCCTCGGCAAAGCCCAGAGCAGCGAGGGCGGGGGCGAGCTTGGTCCGGGCGGCCGTGAGCTCGGATGGGTCGAGGAAGGGAACAAGGATGCGGCGGATGCCGGTCAGGGCGGCTTCGGGCAGCGCCTCGGCCGGCAGCAGCGGGCCAGACAGGCGGAGGACCTGAGGCTGCACCTGGGCAAGAAGCGCATGAAGGCCGGACCAGACCCCCTCGGGGTTCAGCGTGGTCCGCGACCAGGCGATCCCGGTCGGCGGATCGAAGTTCAGCGCGGCAATCCGGCGCGAGAAGGTGATCAGGGACGGGCGCTCCTCATGGATCGTCACCTGCAGCTCGGGGTTCGCGGCCCTTGCGCGCAGGGCGACGAAACCGATGCCGCAATCCAGGTCCAGAAGCCTGGTGCAGCCATTCAGGAAGCCCGCGATGTTGCGACCATGGCGGCGGTCGAACTTGCCGGCCTTGACCACCTCCATCGTGGCAGCGGTGAAGACACGCGGATCGAGCGGGAGTTTCAGGCCCTGGTTCTCGACCAGCTCCAGCGGGATATCGGCGGAAAGGTCGGCCGAGCCGGACACATAGGGCGAGGCGAAGGGTGAGCCCCAGCCGGGCGGCGGCGGGGTGCGGCGTTCCTCTTTCGGCTTTTCGTTGCGGCGCTGTTCCAGCTTGGTCTGGACCGCCTTGACCGCCTCGGGGTCGCGGGCCTTGGGCGGCTTGGCCACGACCTGGCTGATCGGGACGTCCGACGCCTCGACCAGTTTCTGCACATAGGCCTGATAGTCGGGGGATTGCTGGTATTCGGCCAGTCGCGCCTCGGCCCGCGCATGGGCGGCGTCGTGCAGGCGGCGGACCTCGGGATCTTCCAGCAGAGCGGCCATGATCTGCGCGCGGCGGTCGCGGTGGCGGAAGATGCGGGTATCCTCGACCTCGTTCCGGTCCTGCAGGGACCAGTAGTCGGAATTGTACTTGTCTTTCTTGAGGTTGGCGTTGCCGCGGAACTTGCGCAGGGAATAGGCATCCATCGACTTGATGGCGTAATGGTTGATCTGCGCCCAGTCATAGCCCACCGTCCGGCGGATCGAGCGCCAGCCGCGGAACTTGAACCACTCCTCCAGCGGGCGGCCCGAGCCGTTCACCCAGAGCACGCTTTCGGGATAGTCGGTGTCCTTGTGCTGCGACTTGATGATCGGGCGGTGCATCCCCAGCCGCAGGTATTTCGGGTTGAAGCGCAGCATGGTCTTGGTGCCCCAGCCCTTGTTCCAGAACTCGGGCGCGGCGCGGGTGAACTGGTCGGTGATCGGGGCGCGCGACCAGTCGCGGATGCCGGAGGAGCCGAAGATGCGCCAGGTCAGCACCATGGCCTGGGCGTCCATCGCGTTCAGGTCGGCCACCAGCCCGTCCAGCGTGCCAGAGGGGTGGTTGATCACCATGAACTCATCCGCGTCCAGCACAAGGAGCCAGTCGGAATCGATGACCAGTTGTTCATCCGCGGCCAGCTTCAGCATCGACGGGTGCGGCTTCATCCCTTCCGGGATCACATTCTCGCGGTGGTGGACGCCGATATCCAGCGCCTCCAGCCGTTTCAGCAGGGCGTCGGTGCCGTCCGAGCAGTCATTGGTGTAGACCATCACTTCGGTAAAACCGAGGGCGAGATGATGCGCCACCCATTCGACCACGAAGGGACCTTCGTCCTTCATGGTGGACAACGCCACAAGGCTGCCGTGCGGGCTGGTCTGGCGGGTGAAATTCACCTGGGGTCCCTTGTCATGGTTGCGGCAACAGGCGTCAGCCCAGTGCCAAATGCCGATGGCGTGGCGCTGAACATCGGCAGACCGGCCCGGGTGTCGGCGAAATCGGTCCGGCCCAGATAGCGCCGCAGACGCCAGAATTTCGTGTCCGCCTCACCCAGCCAGCGTGACTGGAACAGCGCCTGGCGGGGCGTGTTCGAATGGGGCCTGCAGGCGGCCTTGACTGTCTGCAAGAGGTCATCCGCATCGCGGTCCGCAAGGAAGCCGCACATCGCATCCTGGGCCGGTCGGAAGAATCCGTGCCGGTCGTTCCAGGGCTTGATCGGTCCGGTGAAATGAATGACCCGCGGGTGAAGGCGGGCGAGAACGGGCAAATTGTGCGTTGCGACCTGCCAGTTCCAGCTTGGCGAGAGTTCGTCCCAATTTCCGGCCAGGACGGCGTTCAGGGCCGATTGGTCGCCCTGCTCGCACAGGCTGGGATTATCCCGGAAAAAGGCCAGCGACCGCCGTGACATGTCCTGGGCCAGGTAAGGGCCGGAATTGACCACGAGAACACCCGAGTTCAGGTAACGGTCCCCCATGGCGGCGCACAGGGCCTGCCGGTACCGGCGGCCGTACCGCATCCTGGGATGATTGAACCAGACCGACCGGCCAGCGACCGCGGCAATAGGCAATGCAGAGTCGGGAAGATCAAGCAGGTCAGCCCAACTGCCCCAGGACAGGAACACGTCGCCATCCGCATAGATCACCTTGCCGTACCGGGTGGCCAGTCGCTCAAGCGCGAACAAGCGCAAGAAGGTGGCCTTCGGCACGTGATCGCTTCCGGTAAAGGCAACCTCGGCCAAGTCATCCTTCAGGGTCAGTACGGTGATCCGGGGATCAAGCAGCCGGGACAATGGTGAGCCGGTCGGATCGAAATCCGTTACATAGAAAAAGTCCAGCCGACCCTGGGGATCGCTGTCGATAGCCTGCTGCAGAACGAAGGCCGATTGCCAAAGCCAGTTCGCATCCGAACAGACGACGAAGGCCCCCTCGGCCTTCCTGGCGCTGCGGTCGATAGGTCCGGCGCCGTCCATCGCCCTAGTCTTCCAGCGCGGCAGTCGGGTCGATCCCGTGCTTTTCGCACATGCGGGCGATGTAGCTGCCCTTCAGCGGCGGGTTCTTGCGCCACCAGGGGCGGGCTGCGTTGGTGTAGATATGGACCGAAAGGGTGGCGTCGGTGAAATGGCCCTCGACGTTGGAATGAGGGTCGTAGAAGACGTCGTTCAGCTGGAACGGCACCGGATACAGCGTGTCGGCCCCCATCGCCTTGTCGATGTCGCCAGTCTTCTGCGCGAAATGGGTAAAGGCCTGCGGGCCGAAGGCGGTGCGTTCGGTCTGGTAGATCCGGACCGCCTTGGGGATGGAGCGGTCGAGCTTGTCCATCTTCTTGCGCTGCTTGTTGCCCCACCATGCGGGATAGTCCGGCAGGTTGTCGTAGTAATCCAGCAGGGATTCGATCAGCCGCCCGGTGCGAGGCATCGCGACCACGCCGCAGTTCAGGGCGCCGCGCATCCCGTGGCCGGCGAAGATATGCTCTTGCCCTTCAGGGAAAGGGCGGTGGCAATAGGCGTCGCAGTCGATCCAGATCGCGCCGGTCGCGGCGATCATCTTGTAGCGGAACACGTTCGACAGGAACGAGGCCGAGGTCTCGGCCACGATGGCGCGGTCGATCTGCATGATTTCAGAGGCGGGCCGGACCTCGACCCCCTTCGGCACGTTGCGGACCTGGTCGGTGCAATACAACGTGACCGGATGGCCCATGTCGAGATGCGACTGCAGGCACAACTGATTGATGTAATGCAGACTTTCGCCAATCCAGAGCGAGGCGACAGGGCGGCGGTTCAGTTCCATGGAAAACCTTTGACAGGGGGTCAGAAGACCGAGGCGAAACGCTCGGGCAGGCGGTAAAGTTCTTTCGTGCGGCCGCCGCCGAAGAAGGTGATCTTGCCGTCGTGCAGGTCCTCTTTCTGGTCCAGCATCTTGCGCCGGAAGTCGGCAAGCTCGGCATCCTCGCGGACGGGCTTCAGTTTGGACAGCTTCTGAAAGGTCGCCAGATCGTTGCCCCAGGCCTTGCCTTTGCCTTTGACATGATCTTCGCCCGACATGGTGGCCCGCAGCTCCTTGCGGCCCTGCAGACGCTCGGTCACCCGGTCGTGGTCGAAGAAGCGCAGGTGGAGAAGGTAGAGATGCGGGTCCAGCACGCGCGGCTGATGGGTGTTGGCATGGCCGCCGATGGTGAAGCCGGCCTCGGCCCGCAAGACGCAGGGCTTGGCATAGTTGGCATTGGCCCGGAACACGCGGCGGCGCGACAGGATCGTCGCGTCGTCGGCCAGCGGCTCTGGCTCGACCTCGGGGTTGTGGATCAGTTCGATCCCGAACGGCGACAGCGACTTGGGCGTGGTCTTGCTGTTGGTGTAGCGGGATAGATAGGTCGGCAGGTCCGGCGCAACAGCCGGATCAACGACCACCACCTCGTCCACGTCGCCCACGATGAACCAGTTGTAATACCGCAGCATCCCGGCCGAAAATTTCGAGTTGATGCCCCAACGCCGCCGCTCTAGCCGGAACAGCGTTGGATCCCGCGGGATGCGGATCACATTCGCGCCCTCGGCGATCCGGGCATGTTCGGGGTCGCCGCCGTGCGAAAGGATGTAGAGATGCTGCCGCCCGAACTGGCGACCGTAATAGTCGACCCAGCGTCGCAGGAAGTAGTAGTCCTTGTAGACCATGGTCATGGCCCCGGCCGGCATCTTCGTCGGATCAAGCGTGGCGGGGGCGTCGGGCATCGGGTCTTTCCTGAGGGCGCGGCCGGACGCTATCATGCGGCTTCGCGCCACTTCAAGCGGGGCCATGCCGCCCGCGCAGCTGGTCGATGAACTGGCGCAGCAGCGGCACGCGGCGCGGGCGGAAACTCTCGTCGGTCAGGGTCACGCGGTCCATCTGCTGCACCTTGAAGCGGCGGAAATCCTGGCGGAGACAGCAGAAGGCAAGGCATTGCACCTCGCGGTCCAGGAACACCGTGCCCAGCGGCCAGATCCGGCGCTGGGTCACCTGGCCGTTCAGATCGCGGTAGGTGAGGTCGAGCGCCCGCTCCTCCCAGGCCGCTTCGCGCAGAAGTTGCAGATGCGGCGGGGGCGGGCTGCGCCGTTCATAGCGGTAGGACCGCGTGACGGCATGGATCGCCTGGCGCTGCACCCGGTCGGGCAAGGTGGCGATGATCTTCGCCTGTGCCTGCGCCGCCGCCTTCGCCAGTGCGGGATCTCCGGCCTGGGTGACCTCGGCAAGGCCAAGGACCAGCGCCTCGACCTCCAGCCGGGTGAACATCTGCGGTGGTAGTGCCGGATCCTCGGTCAGGGTGTAGCCTGCGCCGGCCTCGCCTTCGATCAGGGCACCAGCGGCGCGCAAGGCCTGGATATCGCGGTAAAGCGTGCGTTCCGAGACCCCCGTCTCCTCGGCCAGCCGCGCCGCGGTGACTGGCTGCGGCAGCAGGCGGAAGGCGGTCAGCAGGCGGAAGAGGCGGTCGGACTTTGGCATCTGATCCTGACAGGTTCTGGCAGGAGGGAAACCCTAGTCTGATTGCATCGACCCGCAAAGGAGAAAGACATGCTGACCCTTTATCATTCCCCCGATAGCCGCTCGGTCGCGATACTGTCGCTGATCGAGGAGATGGGCATCCAGGACAGGGTGACTGTCCGCACGGTGACGATCCCGCGCATGGACGGCTCGGGCGGGCGCGACCCGGCGAACCCGCACCCAGAGGGCAAGGTCCCCGCGCTGGTGCATGACGGCCGCGTCATCACCGAACGGGGCGCGATCATCCTGCACCTGACCAGCCTGTTCCCCGACAGCGGGATGGCCCCGCATGTCGGCACGCCGGACTGGGGCGTCTTTGCCATGTGGATGGCCTGGTATCAGGGCGTGCTGGAGCCGACCTTCATCCTGCAAGGCGCAGGCGTCTCACATCCCTGGCTGACGGCGGCGATCCGGGACCACCAGACCGCGGCAGCGCGGCTGCGGTCGGCGCTGGAGAAGGGTCCCTGGATCATGGGGGACGAATTCAGCGCGGCGGATATCCTGCTGCACGGTCCCTATGCCTGGTTCCCCGAGGGTACGCCCGATGATCCCCTGATCCGCGACTGGGTGGAACGCTGCAAGGCCCGCCCCGCCAGCCAAAAGGTGCGCATAGATGACGCCCGGCGGATGGAGCTTCTGCGGGCGGCCTGAGCCTTATCCTGGCGGTCGGCGAGACAGCTGCACCGCCAGGATCCCGGCCATGGTGATGGCGACACCCAGCATGTCCAGCGGCCGGATCGCCTCGCCCAGAAGCGCGGCGGCGATAACGACGCCGAAGAACGGATTGAGGAAATGGAAGGTCGCGGCGCGGGTGCTGCCGATCCGGCCGACCAGCGCGAACCAGATCAGCGTGGCGGCCAGGCCGGGGACAAGGATCTGATAGGCAAAGGCGGCAAGAAAGGCGGGGGTGACGCGGACCATAAGGGGCTCGGTAGCGGCCGAGACGAGGCCCAGTGTCACAGACCCGACCAGCATCTGCAGGCCGACGACCATCAGCAGGTTCCCCCCGGCCAAGGCGCCCCGCACCATCAGCGTCGCCACCGCCAGCGCCACCGCTCCCAGGATGCACAGCGCAACGCCCAGCGGATCGGCCCCCGCCGTCAGCCGCGTGCCCATGATCAGCCCGACGCCGACAAACCCCGCCACCAGCCCGGCGACGCCCAGCGCCGGCACCCTCTCTCGAAAGACCAGCCAGGAGAGCGTCGCGGCAATCAGCGGCATGGACGCGGCGATGATCGCGGCCAGCGAGCCCTCGACCCACTGCAGCGCGACGAAGTTGAGGCCCAGATACAGCGCGTTCTGGCACAGCCCGAACAGGATCACCGCCCGCGCCTGCGCCGGGGCCAGCCGCCAGGTCTGGCCCAGCACCCGGGCGATGACCACGGCCAGGAGACCCGAGATCAGGAAGCGCAGCGACAGGGCGGCAAGCGGGGGCGCATGGGCAACGATCACTCGCGCGGTGGCGAAGGCCGAGGACCACATCGCCGCGAAAGCGGTGCCAAGCAGAAGCGCGCGGATATCCATCGCGCGGTGGTGCCCGCGCGTGTCGGGAAGGTCAAGCGGGCGGCTGCCAAAGCTCGATCGGGGTGCCCTCGGGGTCGTGGATGCGGGCGAACCAGCCATAGCTGCCGTCGCCGTCCCAGTCGGGCCGGGTCTCGACCGCGATCCCTTCGGCGCGCAGCCGGGCGATCAGGCCCGGCAGATCATCGACGCGCAGGTTCAGCATCCATTGCTTGTCGTCGGCAAAATAGTCGCTGTCCGCCTTGAACGGCGAGAATACCGTCGGCCCCGCCTCCTGCATCCAGACCGACACATCGGGCTGGGTGATGCCCAGATGCTTTTGATACCAGTCTGTCAGCGCCTGCGGATCGCGGGCGCGAAAGAAGATGCCGCCGATGCCGGTGACGCGAGCCATGCGAAGCCTCCAGCAAAAAAGGGCCGTCCGTTAGGACGACCCTCTCACATCTTCGGGTCCGGCGACAGTGTCAGCCGTTGACCACGTCCTTCAGCGCCTTGGCGATGGCGAACT
This sequence comes from Alphaproteobacteria bacterium, assembly GCA_046569765.1. Taxonomy (GTDB): domain Bacteria; phylum Pseudomonadota; class Alphaproteobacteria; order Rhodobacterales; family Rhodobacteraceae; genus Tabrizicola. The sequence continues at coordinate 82,451 of JBKHWC010000001.1, forward strand.
TGACCTGCTTGTCGGCCGGCTTGGTCATCGTCTCGCCCGTGGCGGGGTTGCGGACCTGACGCTCGGGGCGGGCCTTGCAGGCAACCTTGCCGAGGCCCGGCAGCGTCACGGCACCCCCGGCGGCGACTTCGCGGGCGACGACCGAGGCGATGGCATCCAGAGCAGCACCGGCGGTCTTCTTGTCACCACCCATGGCTTCGGCCACGGCAGCGACGAGCTGGGTCTTGGTCATCGGTTTGGACATCTGATCATCCTTCGTTGTTATATGCGCATGTTATTGGTTTGACTGCGCCAGCCCAAGGCCGGCGGCCATCCCCAAGCGAGGCCACGGCCCAAACACACAGTTTCCCGCCCGAAATCAAGCCCCGAACGGCGAAAACCGGCGCTTCCGCGGATTTTCACCACGTCAAAGGAAGGCGGTTTCCTCGAAGCTGCGCAGTTTCCGGCTGTGAAGCCGCGCGATCGGCGTCTTGCGGATAAGCTCCATCGCGCGGATGCCGATCTGCAGGTGGCGGCTGACCTGCGTCTTGTAGAAATCGCTGGCCATGCCGGGCAGCTTCAGCTCGCCATGCAGGGGCTTGTCGCTGACGCAGAGCAGCGTCCCATAGGGCACCCGGAAGCGGAAGCCATTGGCGGCGATGGTGGCGCTTTCCATGTCCAGCGCCACCGCGCGGGACTGCGACAGGCGGCGCACCGGGCCGGACTGATCGCGCAGCTCCCAGTTGCGGTTGTCGATGGTGGCGACGGTGCCGGTCCGCATGATCCGCTTCAGCTCATAGCCTTGCAGCTGCGTGACCTCTTCCACCGCGTCTTCCAGCGCGATCTGGATCTCGGCCAGCGCCGGGATCGGCACCCAGATCGGCAGATCGTCGTCCAGGACGTGATCCTCGCGCAGATAGGCATGGGCCAGGACGAAATCGCCCAGCGACTGGCTGTTCCGCAGGCCAGCGCAATGGCCGACCATCAGCCAGGCATGCGGCCGAAGCACCGCGATATGGTCGGTCGCGGTCTTGGCGTTCGAGGGTCCGACCCCGATGTTGACCAGCGTGATCCCCTGCCCATCCTCCCGCTTGAGGTGGTAGGTCGGCATCTGCGGCAGTTTTGCCACCGGCTGGATCGCCCCGTCCGGCGTGGTGATCTGCTGATTTCCGGTGGCGACAAAGGCGGTATAGCCCGAGGCTGGATCGGCCAGCATCTCGCGGGCATAGGCCTCGAACTCGTCGACGTAGAACTGGTAGTTGGTGAACAGGACATGGTTCTGGAAATGCGTCGGGTCGGTCGCCGTGTAATGCGCCAGCCGCGCCAGGCTGTAGTCCACCCGCTGCGCGGTGAACGGAGCCAGCGGGGCCGAGCCGTCGGGATACCGCGTCAGCGTGCCGTTCACGATGTCGTCGTTGGTGGTCGACAGATCCGGCACGTCGAACACATCGCGCAGGCTGAAGTCCATCACCCCGTCCTGCGGCACGGCGACCCCCGCATGGCCAACCGCGAAATGGATCGGGATCGGCGTGTCCGAGGGCCCGACCTCGACCGGAACGCCGTGGTTCTGGATCAGAAGCTCGATCTGCTGGATCAAATAGTTGCGGAACAGGTCCGGCCGCGTGATCGTCGTGGCATAGGTCCCGGGGCTGGAGACATGGCCGAAGGACAGGCGCGAGTCGACCTTGTCGAAGCTGGAGACAGTGATCCGCAGCTCGGGATAGAAGGCGCGGACGCGGCGGCCCGGATTGCCCTGCGCGATGGTGCGCGTGAAGGCCTGGGACAGGAAATCGGTCGCCTGACTGTACAGCGCCTGCAACAGGTCAACAGCGGCGGCGGCGTCGGTGAAGGTCTGGTGCGGCCGGGACTCGGGGCACAGCATGGAAGTGATCGGGTCGTCCTGCATCTTCGGTCCTGAAACTGATCCGCCATATAAGCCGAAAGCCCGGGGCTTTCGCAAGTGAAGCCATTGTAACGCCCCTTGCGCCCGCCTGTCCGCACCCCGATAGTCCGGCGCATGTCCACGCTTCTCTCCCTTGGTCACGGCTATTCCGCCCGCTCCCTTGCCCGCCTGCTGGTCCCGCAGGGCTGGCGCATCATCGGCACCACTCGGTCGGCCGCCAAGGCGCAGGCCTTCCGGGACGAGGGGGTCGAGCCCCTGTTCTGGCCTGGCGACCTTGGTCCCGCGCTGGCCGAGGCGACGCATATCCTTTGCTCTGCCGCGCCCGATTCCGGGGGCGACCCCTTCCTCCAGGCCGCGCCCGAGATCGCGCAATCGCGCGCCGAATGGGTCGGCTACCTCTCCACAACCGGGGTCTATGGCGACCACCAGGGTGGCTGGGTCGACGAGACGACCCCCCTCACCCCGCAGTCCGAGCGCGGCCGCCAGCGCGTCGTGGCCGAAGACCAATGGCGCGCCACCGGCCTTCCCGTTCACATCTTCCGCCTGGCCGGCATCTACGGCCCCGGCCGCGGACCGTTCGAGAAGGTGCGCGACGGCACCGCGCGGCGGATCATCAAGCCGAACCAGGTGTTCAGCCGCATCCATGTCGCCGACATCGCCCAGGTGCTGGAGGCCTCGATCCGCCGCCCCAACCCCGGCGCGGCCTACAATGTCTGCGACGACAACCCCTGCCCCCCGCAAGAGGTGATCGGCTACGCCGCCCAGCTATTGGGAATGCCCGAACCGCCCGCCGTTCCGTTCGAAGTGGTGGCGCCCACGATGACCCCGATGGCGCTGGGGTTCTATCAGGAATCGAAGCGCGTCCGTAACGACCGCATCAAGGACGAGCTTGGGGTGCGCCTCCTGTATCCCGATTACCCGCAGGGCCTCGCCGCCCTCTTGCGTGATGAGTCCTGACAATTCGCCTAGAATTGTCTTTCTCTTCCTGAAGCACCCCACCGGGGGTCCGGGGGTGTAACCCCCCCCGGGGCCGGGCAAAGACGCTACTGCGCGGCAATCTCGCGCGATTGCGGGGCCAGGATCGCCTCGCTGACCGCAGACAGCGCCAGCGCCGCCGCGCCATGCGCCCAGAGAAGATCGCCCCAGGCGTGGATCTCGATCGGCGGGCGCGGACGGCCGGTACTGATCGCCAGATTGTCCATCTCGTCCAGCGTCTCGGCAGCATACAGGTAATCATACCGCATCCGCTCACCCGACAGGATGATCAGCGCCGGGTCGAAGAGGTTGACCACATTCGCCAGCCCCACCGCCAGATAGCGCCCCGCGCGGCGGAAGATCGACCGCGCCGCCGTGTTTCCGGCCTTCGCATGGTCATAAAGGCTTTCCAGCAGGACGCTCATCGACTGGCCTTCGCGGTGGGTCCAGTTCAGCGCCGTCGTCGCCTCGCGCGCCAGGGCATAGTCGGCGACATAGGCCTCGAGGCAGCCGCGCTGGCCGCAGCGGCACAGCGCCCCGTCCAGCTGCACCTTGGTATGACCCAGCTCCATCCCCACCCGCTGCGAGCCGCGATAGATGCGGTGGTTCATCACGAAGCCCATGCCGACGCCGTGCTCGATCGTCACCACAGCGAAATCCGACAAGCTGCGCCCCGCGCCGAACCAGAGTTCCGCCAGCGCCACCAGGTTCGCGTCGTTGTCGATCGTCACCGGCAGCCCCAGCCGCGCCCCGGCCGCGGCGGCGAGAGGGACCGTGCGTTCGGACAGGACCGATGACCACAGGACCGTCCCCTCGGCGCTGTCGATGAAGCCCGGGACACCGATCCCCACCGCCGAAAGATCGCCGCGGGTCAGCCCCGCCTTGGCGCAGACCCGGTCCAGTAACGTTTCTATGGCGTCCAGGATCTCGGGCACGGACATCGGGCCGGGTCGCCGCGGGATCACATCGTCGGCGATCAGGTTTCCGGCGAAATCCACCACGACGGCGGTATGTTCACGGTCCGACAGCTTCATCCCCGCGACGCGATGCGCCGCGGCGCGAACGCCAAGCGCCACCGCCGGACGGCCGCGGCCGGGTTCACCGTCGCGCTGGGCGGCGACCTCCTCGATCAGGCCGGCCTCGATCAGTTCCGAGGTGATGGTGGTGACCGAGGCCGGGCTGACCCCCAGTTCCTTGGCCAACTGGACCCGGGGGATCAGACCGGCCGCGCGGACGCGTTCGAAGACCTGCTGGCGAAGCGGGCGCTGCGTCTCGATCAGCGGCGGGATCAGCGGCCTTACGCCCTTGTGCTCTCCGGGTTCGGCCCGGATCGTCTTCGGCGGCATTTCTTCGCTTTCCGAATTAAGTCGCGGTGCGACTTGCGCCCACCTGCCCCAAGATTGCCGCAAACGGCTGGAATCATCCGACGATGTGCGGCGTTCCAAGTTTTCACCAGTGGGTTTTCTTTGACAACTGAAATTGTCGCCGCGACCATCGGACAGTTCCGGCAACGTTTGCCGGCCCGGCAGAAGGCCGGGAACAGGAAGGGAGAGTAATGGTGCGGAAAGCTATCCTTGCAGCCGTTCTGCTGACGGCGCAGCTCGGAACGGCAGCTTTGGCCGAGGGGCTGCGGATCGGTGTCTCCTGGGCGAATTTCCAGGAAGAACGCTGGAAATTCGACGCAGCGGCCATGCGGTCGGCCATCCAGCGGTCGGGCAACACCTATGTGACGACAAATGCTGAAGGATCGGCCGAAAAGCAGCTGGACGACATCAACCAGATGATCGCCGCGGGCATCGACGCCCTCGTGATCCATCCCGTCGACAAGGAGGCCGTGGGTCAGGCCGTGGAATGGGCCGCGGCGGCCAACATCCCGGTCATCGCCTATGACCGCCTGATCGAGGACCCGCGCGTCTTCTACCTGACCTTCGACAACGTCGGCGTGGGCCGCATCATCGCCGCCAGCGTCCGCCAGGCCCGGCCCGAAGGCAATTACGTGATCATCAAGGGCGATCCGGGGGATGCGAACTCGGGTTTCCTGCGGCAGGGCATGGAAGAGGTGATCGGCGCGGCCGTGGCGGGCGGCACGATCAAGATCGTGGGCGAGGTCAATATCGACGGCTGGACCCCCGATGGCGCCCGCGCGGCGATGGAGCAGATCCTCCGCGACAACGGCAATGCGGTGGATGCGGTGCTGGCCCAGAATGACGGGATGGCCGGCGGCGTCGCCGAGGCGCTGGCCGCGCAGGGCATGAACGTGCCACTGGGCGGGCAGGACGGCGACCCAGCCGCGATCAACCGCGTGGCGCGCGGGTTGCAGACGGTCTCGGTCTGGAAGAACAACCTTGAACTGGGCAAGGCCGCAGGTCAAATCGCCGGTCTTCTGGCCGCCGGAACCCCGATGAACCGGGTGCCCGACGCCGTGAAGTTCAGCGATGGCGAGAAGGGGGTCGAGATGAACGCGATCCTGCTGCAACCGACGGCGATCACCAAGGACACGGTCTATCTGGCGATCGAGGCCGACCATGTCTCGCGGAAGGTGGCCTGCGCGGGCGCCCAGCCGGGGGTGCGCGGCTGCGAATAGCCTTCGCGGGCGGGCGGGGCCTCCGGTTTGCGGCTGCCCCGCTTTTTTTATTTTGACAACTGAAATTATTGCGGTCAACCTTTGCGCGTCCAGGCGAATCTGCCGGTCCGGCCAAACGCTGGCCGATATCCATAGGGAGGATACATATGCGTACCGCAATTCTCGCCGCCGTTCTGGCGGTGACTGGCTTCTCGTCGGCGGCGCTGGCGGAAGGCAAGAAGATCGGTGTTTCCTGGGCCCAGTTCCAGGAAGAGCGCTGGAAGATCGACGAAGCGGCAATGAAGGCCGCCATCGAAGCCGCAGGCAACGAATACATCTCCGCCGATGCGCAGTCCTCGGCCGAAAAGCAGCTGTCGGACATCGACGCGCTGATCGCGCAGGGCGTGGACGCGCTGGTCATCAACGCCTGGGACAAGGACGCCATCGGCCCGGCGATCGAGAAGGCCGCTGCCGAAGGGATCCCGGTCGTCGGCTATGACCGTCTGATCGAGGACAACCGCACCTTCTACCTGACCTTCGACAACGTCGGCGTGGGCCGGATCATCGCGGAAGAGGTCTTCAAGCTGGTGCCGAAGGGCAATTACGCAATCATCAAGGGCGATCCGGGCGACCCGAACGTCGGCTTCCTGCGTCAGGGCATGGAAGAGGTGATCGGCGCCGCTGTTGCCTCGGGCGACATCAAGATCGTCGGCGAAGCGAACTCGGACGGCTGGAAGCCCGAGAACGCCCAGAAGAACATGGAACAGATCCTGACCGCCAACAACAACGCCATCGACGCGGTTCTGGCACAGAACGACGGCATGGCGGGTGGTGTGGCCGCGGCGCTGGCCGCGCAGGGCCTGAACGTTCCGCTGGGTGGCCAGGACGGCGACCTTGCCGCGATCAACCGCGTGGCGCGCGGCACGCAGACCGTCTCGGTCTGGAAGGACGCGCGCCAGCTCGGCAAGGCCGCCGGCGAGATCGCCTCGGCGCTGGCCGACGGCACCGCGCTGGACGCGATTCCGGGGGCGACCAAGTTCTCGGGCGGTGAGAAGGGCGTCGAGATGAACGCCATCCTGCTGGCGCCGACTCCGCTGACCAAGGACAACCTGAACGTCGCGATCGAGGCCGGCCACATCACCAAGGAACAGGCCTGCGAAGGCGCGATGCCTGGCGTGGTGGGCTGCGAGTAAGCAGCGATCCGAAGGGCGCCGACCGGAAGGTCCGGCGCCCTTCCTCCAAGATACCGGCCCATGGACCTGGGCCCGATCGTCCTTCAACGACCGTGCCTGACGCCTCGGACCCCGGGGTGCCGCGGTCGCCCCTCAGTCACATGGACGGGACATGACCGATACCACACATCAACCCCAGGCGGCGGGGAAGGAGGGCGGCCCGTTCAGCCGCTTCCTGCGCGCCACCGAACTTGACCCGCGCCTGATCGGCATGGTCGGGGCCCTACTGCTGATCTGGGTCGCCTTCGAGGCCTACTCCACCCTGGTTCTTGGCCGCCCCTCGATGCTGCTTGGCGCCAGCCAGGCCGAGGCGAACGGCTTCCTCACCCCGCGCAACCTGTGGAACCTGTCGGTCCAGACCGCCTATATCGGGATCATGGCCACGGGGATGGTGCTGGTCATCATCACGCGGAACATCGACCTGTCCGTCGGGTCCATCATGGGCATGGTGGGCATGTATATGGGGCTGTTGCAGGTCGAATATCTGACCCCCGCCCTCGGCCTTGGCCATCCGGCGATCTGGATCATCACGGTCCTCTTCGGCATCGCCATGGGCGCGCTGATCGGAGCCTTCCAGGGCGCCCTGATCGCCTTTCTTGGCATCCCGGCCTTCATCGTCACGCTGGGCGGCCTGCTGGTCTGGCGCGGCGCGGCCTTCCTGGTTGCGGGCGGCAAGACCATTGCCCCGCTGGACGACCGTTTCGCCCTGATCGGCGGCGGATCCTTCGGGGCGCTGGGACGCACCGGAAGCTGGATCTTCGGCCTGATCGCCTGCGTCTTCGTGGTCTGGGCCTTCCTGAACGCCCGCAAGTCGCGGCGGCTGCACGGGTTCCACCTGCGCCCGGTCTGGGCCGAGACCTTCGTGATCGGCCTGATCTGCGCCGCGATCATCGGCGCGACCGCTCTGGTGAACGCCTATATCTGGCCGCCCGGCAACATCCAGAAATACTACACCGCGCTTGGCCAGGAGGTCCCGGCCTGTGCGGCACGCGGGGGCGATATCTACACTGACGTCTGCGCCAGCTTCAGCCATGGCTTCGCCTATCCGGTGCTGATCATGATCGCGGTGGCCATCGGCATGACGATCCTGATGACCCGCACCCGCTTTGGCCGCTATGTCTTTGCCATCGGCGGCAACCCCGAGGCCGCGGCGCTGTCGGGCATCAACACCCGCGCGATGACGGTGAAGATCTTCACCCTGATGGGCGGGCTTGCCGGCATCGCCGCCGTGATCGGCGCGGCGCGGCAGAACAGCGCCACCAACGCGATGGGCAACCTGGACGAGCTTTACGTCATCGCCGCGGCCGTGGTCGGCGGCACCTCGCTGGCCGGGGGCGTGGGCACGATCTATGGCGCGATCATCGGCGCGCTGATCCTGACCAGCCTGCAGACCGGGATGGTGCTGATCGGCTTTGGCGACGGGTCCTACCAGCGGATCGTGATCGGTGTGGCTCTCGTCCTCGCCGTATTCCTCGACATCCTCTACCGCAAGCGCATCAAGTAAGGGGGACGGAACCATGAGCACTTCCAATCGCGGCACGCCCCTGGTGGAGATGCGCGACATCTCGATCGCTTTCGGCGGCATCAAGGCGGTCGATCACGTCACGGTCGACCTTTACCCCGGCGAGGTCGTGGGCCTGCTGGGCCATAACGGAGCTGGCAAGTCGACGCTGATCAAATGCCTGTCGGGCGCCTATCAGCCGGACAGCGGCGACATCTTCATCAACGGCGAGAAGGTGGAAATTCGCAACCCCCGCGACGCCCGGGCGCAGAACATCGAGACGATCTACCAGACGCTTGCTCTGGCGGATAACCTCGACGCGGCCTCGAACCTGTTCCTCGGGCGCGAGATCGTGAACGGGCTGGGCTTCGTCGACGAGAGGAAGATGGAGGCCGAGACGCGCAAGATCATGGGCCGCCTGAACCCGAACTTCCGCAAGTTCAACGTCCCCGTCAGCGCGCTTTCGGGCGGACAGCGCCAGTCGGTCGCCATCGCGCGGGCGGTCTACTTCAACGCCAGGATCCTGATCATGGACGAACCCACCGCCGCGCTTGGCCCGCACGAAACCCAGATGGTCGCCGAACTCATCCAGGAGCTGAAGGCCCAGGGCCTGGGCATCTTCCTGATCGAGCATGACATCCACAACGTGATGAAGCTGTGCGACCGGGCCAGCGTGATGAAGAACGGCCAGCTTGTCGGCACCGTCAACGTGAACGAGGTTACGGACGAGGATATCCTGGGCATGATCATCCTGGGCAAGAAGCCCGCGATGGCGGCGTAAGATGTTCATCGGGCTGGACCTTGGCACTTCGGGCCTGAAGGGCGTGCTGATCGGTCAGGACCAGAAGGTCCTGGCCGAGGCGACCGCGCCCCTCACGGTCCAGCGCCCGCATGAGGGGTGGAGCGAGCAGTCCCCCTCCGACTGGATCAGCGCGGCTGAGGCGGTGCTGGACCAACTGGCGGCAAAGGGGCTTGGGCAGGTCAAGGGCATTGGCCTGTCGGGCCACATGCACGGCGCGACCCTGCTGGATGACTCGGATGAGGTGCTGCGCCCCTGCATCCTGTGGAACGACACCCGCAGCCATGCCGAGGCGGCGGCGCTGGACGCCGATCCCCGCTTTCGCAAACTTACCGGCAACATCGTCTTTCCGGGCTTCACCGCGCCCAAGCTGGTCTGGGTCCGCAAGCATGAACCGGCGATCTGGGACCGGGTCGCCAAGGTGCTGTTGCCGAAGGATTATCTGCGCCTCTGGCTGACCGGCGAGCATGTGGGCGAGATGTCCGACGCGGCGGGGACGTCGTGGCTGGATACCGGCAAGCGCGACTGGTCGGACCAGCTTCTGTCCGAGACGGGCCTGTCGCGCGCGCAGATGCCGAAGCTGGTCGAAGGCTCGCAGGTCTCGGGCCGGTTGCGCGAGGAACTGGCCAGCCGCTGGGGCCTGCCGAAGGGCGTGGTTGTAGCGGGCGGTGGCGGGGACAATGCCGCCTCGGGTGTCGGCGTGGGCGTGGTGCGGGCTGGCGAGGCCTTCGTCTCGCTCGGCACCTCGGGCGTACTGTTTGCCGCGAATGACGGGTATCAGCCCGATCCGGCGACGGCGGTGCATACCTTCTGCCATGCTCTGCCTGACACCTGGCACCAGATGGGCGTGATCCTGGCCGCGACCGATGCGCTGAACTGGTATGCCCGGCTGATCGGCACCGAGGCGGCGCAGCTGACCGGGGAACTGGGCGCGTTGCAGCCCCCCGGCAAGACCGTCTTCCTGCCCTATCTGGGCGGCGAGCGGACGCCCTTGAACTCGGCCTCGGTGCGCGGGGCCTTCACCGGGCTGGAACATGCCACCGACCGTCAGGCCGCCACCCGCGCGGTGCTGGAGGGCGTGACCTATGCCATCCGCGACAGCCGCGACGCGCTTGCCGCGACCGGCACCAGGCTGGAACAGCTTCTGGCCGTCGGCGGCGGCTCCCGCTCGGACTACTGGCTGAGGCTGATCGCCACTGCGCTGGACTGCCCGGTGCAGCTTCCCGTCGCGGGCGACTTCGGTGGCGCCTTCGGGGCCGCGCGCCTTGCGCTCATGGCCGCGACCGGGGCGGGGCCGGAAATCGCCACCCTGCCGCCCATCGCCCGCGTGATCGACCCCGATCCTGCCCTCAAGGATGCTTTCGACGCGGGCCACGCAAGGTTCCGCGCCGCCCAAACTGCCATCAAGGACCTGAAATGACCGACTTCTTCAAAGGCATCCCCGCCATCCGCTACGAGGGCCCGGAGTCCTCCAACGAATTCGCCTTCCGCCACTACAACCCCGACGAAGTCGTCATGGGCAAGCGGATGGAGGATCACCTGCGTTTCGCCGTCGCCTACTGGCACAGCTTCGCCTGGCCCGGCGGCGATCCGTTCGGCGGTCAGACCTTTGAACGCCCCTGGGTCGGCGACACGCTGGCACTGGCGAAGCTGAAGGCCGACGTGGCCTTCCAGATGTTCGATGTCCTCGGCGTGCCCTTCTACTGCTTCCACGACGCCGACGCCCGGCCCGAAGGCGCGACCTTCGCGGAAAGCCTGAAGAACCTGAACGAGATCGCCGATTACCTTGAAAAGAAGCAGGCCGCCCACAAGGCCAAACTCCTCTGGGGGACCGCCAACCTCTTCTCCCACCGCCGCTGGATGTCCGGCGCCGCCACGAACCCCGACCCGGACGTCTACGCCTATGCCGCCGCGACGGTGAAGGCGAACATGGACGTCACCCACCGCCTTGGCGGGCAGAACTATGTCCTCTGGGGCGGGCGCGAGGGGTATGAGACGCTGCTGAACACCGACCTTCGGGCCGAACGCCAGCACGCGGGCCGCTTCCTGCAGCAGGTCGTCGAATACAAGCACAAGATCGGCTTCAACGGCACGATCCTGATCGAGCCGAAGCCGCAGGAACCGTCCAAGCACCAGTACGACTACGACGTCGCCACGGTCTACGGCTTCCTCAAGGAGTTCGGCCTTGAGGGTGAGGTCAAGACCAACATCGAACAGGGCCACGCCATCCTGGCCGGCCATTCCTTCGAGCACGAAATCGCCCTTGCCGCGGCCCTTGGCATCTTCGGCTCGATCGACATGAACCGCAACGACTACCAGTCCGGCTGGGACACCGACCAGTTCCCGAACAACCACGCCGAAAAGGCCCTGGCCTTCTATGAGATCCTGAAGGCGGGCGGCTACACCACCGGCGGCACCAACTTTGACGCCAAGATCCGCCGCCAGAGCCTCGACCCCGAGGACCTGATCCTCGCCCATGTCGGCGGCATGGACACCTGCGCCCGCGCCCTGAAATCCGCCGCCGCGCTTCTGGAAAGCGGAGAGCTGGAGGCGCAGCGCCAGGCCCGTTACGCGGGCTGGGACACTCCGGCCGCGCAGGCGATGCTGAAGGGCAGCCTGGAAGACGCCGCCACCCGCGTCATCGCCGAAGGGCTCGAGCCCGAGCCGAAGTCCGGCCGGCAAGAGCGGCTGGAGAACCTCTGGAACCGCTACGTCTGACCGGCGCTTCCACCCAAGACCGGGGCCGGGGCGTCAGCGGCCCCGGTCCCCAGCCGCCTCGTCCCGCTTCTCGCCTGACCAGCGCAACCGCCCATCCGCGCCGATGACCGGCCAGCGATGCCGCAGCCGCGCGTCCAGTTCCGCGTTGATCGCCCCGCCCAGCAGGATCGACCAGACGCTCAGATACAGCCACATCATCAGGATGATGACCGCCCCGATCGAGCCATAGATCGCATTGTAGCTGTTGAAATTCGCCAGGTAGATCGAAAAGGCCAGCGACACGCCGGACCAGGCCAGGGTCGCGACCAGAACGCCCACGCTGATCCAGGGCGACCGGAACCCGCCTTCGACGTTCGGACCGAAGCGATACAGGATCGACAGGCAGGTCAGGACCAGCAGGAACATCGCGCCCCAGGGCAGAAAGCCGGTCAGCCAGGCGCCGAACGTGCCCAGTTCTACATAACTCAGCAGGATCGGCACCACGACGATGGTGACCAGCGCGACGAACAGCGCCCCGATCAGCGCGCCGGTCAGCAGGAAATCCACCGCCCAGCCCCAAAGCCACCCCCTCGGCTTGGCCCGGTGCACCACGTCCAGCCCCGCCGTCAGCGCCGAGACCCCGGCCCGCGCCGAATAAAGCGCGATCAGCAGCGACAGCAGCGTCGTCCATTGCAGCGCGGTGCGCGGGGTGTTGATCAGCCCCATCACCTGGTCATGGATCAGCTTGCGCGCCTCGGGTGGCAGGAAACGCTCGCCCACCTCCAGATAACCCTCGATCACGCCGGGATCGGCCACCAGCCCCCACAAGGCCACCGCCGCGCCAAGGCCGGGAAAGACCGCGAACATCGCGTAGAAGGCCACGCCTGCCGCGATCAGGCCGAAATGCCCCTCGCCGACGCGGCTCCAGACCGCCGAGATGAAGTCCCAGATCCATAGCACATGCCTCATGCCGCCAGCATCCCCCGCTTTGCGCCTCGCCGCAACTTGAAGCCGCCGTCCGCGCATGGAATGTTGGCGGTAACAGGAGGATAAAATGACCAGCTATACCCCGCGCGAGGACCGCTACGAGCGCATGATCTACAACCGCTGCGGTCGGTCAGGCCTGAAACTGCCGGCGATCAGCCTGGGCCTTTGGCATAACTTCGGCCACGACACGCCGCACGCGACGAAACAGGCCATCTGCCGCACCGCCTTTGATCATGGGATCACCCATTTCGACCTGGCCAACAACTACGGCCCGCCCCCCGGCAGCGCCGAAGAAGCGTTCGGAGAGCTTCTGCGCACCGATTTCCGTTCCCACCGCGACGAACTCATCATCTCCTCCAAGGCTGGCTACCTGATGTGGGACGGCCCCTATGGCGAATGGGGCAGCCGGAAATATGTCATCGCCTCCTGCGACCAGTCGCTGAGACGGATGGGCCTCGACTATGTCGATATCTTCTATTCCCACCGCTTCGACCCCGACACGCCGCTTGAGGAAACCATGGGCGCGCTGGACCACATCGTCCGCTCCGGTCGCGCGCAGTATATCGGCATCTCCAGCTACAACTCCCGGCGCACCCGCGAGGCAGTGGCGATCCTGAAGGACCTTGGCACGCCGCTGCTGATCCACCAGCCCAGCTACAACATCCTGAACCGCTGGATCGAAACCGACGGGCTGAAGGACACGCTGAAAGAGTTGGGCGTCGGCTCCATCGCCTTCGTGCCCTTGGCGCAGGGCATCCTGACCAACAAGTACCTGAACGGCATCCCCGCCGGCAGCCGCGCCGCGCAGGACAAGTCGCTGGATCCCGCGGTGGTTGACAAGGCCCTCGCCTCGGTGCGCCTGCTGAACGACATGGCCGCCGCGCGGGGGCAGACGCTGGCGCAGATGGCGCTGGCCTGGGTGCTGCGGAGTGGCGGAATCACCAGCGCCCTGATCGGGGCCAGCCGGCCCGAGCAGGTGACCGATTGCTGCGGCGCGATCGGCAACCTCGACTTCACGGCCGAGGAACTGGCCCAGATCGACGCGATTTCCGAGGAAAAGGCGATCAACCTCTGGGCAAGGTCCTCGGAGGACTAGGCTAGAGCGTCGCGATCTCGGCCCCGAACCTTTCGACCAACCCGCTGTTGCGCAGGGCGATGGCGGGATAGTCCGGTTCGTTGCGGATGCGATCCACGGTGAAATCCGGCTCGGCCCGCAGCAGGCTGCGATGGACGCGCGCCGCCTTCTCGCGGTCGCCCACGGCCAGATAGAGGAAAAGCAGGTGCCGCATCACCGCGCGAAAGCCCGGCGCGCGTGAATGTGCCGCCTCGTAATGCGCAATGGCCGCCGGATAGGCGCCGCCGCGCAAGGACACAAGGCCCGCCACCGACTCCCACCAGTGGACATGGGCAGTGCGGGCGGCAATCTCGACCCCGCGCCGTGCGGCCTCCGCCGCGGCGGGATGGTCGCCTACCCGGCTTAGCGCGGCCGCATGGGCCAGATGGGAATGGGCATTGAAGGGCGACAGCACCAGGGCATCCCGGGCAAGGATCGCCCCGGCTTCGGGGTTCTCGTCGATCATCACCCGGGCAAGCGCGACCAGCGACAGGACCAGCGGATTGGCCTTGGACCGCTCCAGCGCCTTGCGGGAATATTCGTCGATCTCGGCGGTCAGGCGGGCGGGATCGTCCTCGGTCCGCTCGACATGCATGATCTGCCGGACCAGCACGCGCCAGGCATGGATCCGGGCCGAGCATGCAATCTCTGCGGCTTCGGCCAGCAACTGGTCCGCCTTGCGCAAGCGCGCGCCATCATAGGTAAACATCTCGGCCATCGCGCTTGCGATCAGCGCATTGGCCCGGCATGGCCGATCCCGGCATTCCGACAGCCGCGGGAAATGGGCCAGCGCAGCATTGGCCGCCTGAAAGACAAGCGGCGGCAGATCACCCGTTTCGATGAATTCCGCCTCGGCCAGGGGCACGGCGGCGCTTTGGTTCCAGAAAGTTTGACCGCTGGCGATCGAGTACAGGCTCAGTACCAGATGCAGGCGGTCGTGGATCTCGGCACCCTCGACATGCAGGGCCATCCCCTCGCGTGGGAGATCCGGCGGAACCGGCGTCCCGCCCGAGCCATAGACGTCGATATGCGCGAATTCGGTCAGCAGCCGCCCGATCGCATCGGCCAGCGCGCGCCCGGCAAACTGGCCGATGCCCGGGGCCAGGCCGCCCAGCCGGATGACGAAGGGAAGCCGCGCGGGCCGCTCCACCGACAGCCGCGCCTGTGGGGGACGGCTGATGCCCAGCAGGTTTTCCACCCGCAACCGTTCCTCGCGCAGCCAGTCCTCAAAGGCCTGATCGGTGATGTCGATTCCCTCCAGGAACTCGCGACCCGATTGCAAGGCCCGAATCGCCGAGTCGCGGTCCTGGTCCAGATCGGTCCTGACCCCTGTCAGCCGCACGGTGCCGCGGTCGGTTTCCAGCCGATAGGCTTCGTCTCCCAGGGCCTTGCGGATCTCCATCAGCGCCTGGCGCAGGCTGCCCGAGGCCTGCTCGGGCCCGCGGTCGGACCAGAGCCGCGCCTCCAGCCAGCGCCGTGCGCGCCGACGATCGGGAGTTTGGCACAGCATGGCAAGAATGGCCCGCGCCTTGGCCCCGCGGGGTGTGCAAAGGCGCCCACTGCCGTCACGCACTTCGAAGACGCCAACAAGGCGAATGAACATTCGACACCCCGAACAACTGCACCAAGGCTAAGCGGTTGCTCAACCGTGTGCAATCATCCTCGGTTCAGAATCAACCCTCGGGGTGGAAAGCGACTGGTTGCCCGCACACCGTGGCGCGTGCGGCCAGGACCCGGAAATCGTTCGATTTCCGGTGCGGAATTCTCCTTCAGAATTCCGCCCGTTTCACCGAGGCGGTGACATAGTTGCAGCTGAGATCGCGCTCCGAAAGGCTCCAGCGCCAGGAGACCGGGTTGAACACCATGCCCTTGCGGTCCACCGGCTCCAGCCCCGCCGTGCGGATCAGCCCGTAAAGCTCGTCCGGCGTGATGAACTTCTTCCAGTCATGCGTGCCCTTCGGCAGCCAGCGCATCACCCATTCCGCCCCGACGATCGCCATGACAAAACTCTTCGAATTGCGATTCAGGGTCGAACAGATCATCAGCCCGCCCGGCTTCAGCAGCTCCTGGCAGGCGGTCAGATAGGCCTGGGGGTCGGCCACATGCTCGACGACCTCCATGTTCAGCACCACGTCGAACCGCTCGCCCGCCGCGGCCAGGTCCTCGGCCGTGGTGTGGCGATAGTCGATCGTCAGCCCCGACTGTTCCGCATGGATCCGCGCCACCGGGATGTTCCGCGCCGCCGCATCCGCGCCCACCACCTCGGCCCCCAGCCGCGCCATCGGTTCCGACAACAACCCCCCACCGCAGCCGATATCCAGGATCCGCAGCCCCTGGAACGGCAGCGGCGCCGACAGGTCACGCCCGAACTCCGCCGCGATCTGGCTGGTGATGTAATCCAGCCGGCAGGGGTTCAGCATGTGCAGCGGCTTGAACTTGCCGTTGGGGTCCCACCACTCGGCCGCCATCGCCTCGAACTTGGCCACCTCGCCGGGATCGACCGTCGTCACCGCCATCGCATTCATGCTCCGTCTTGCGCCCGAATGTCCTTCGACAGCGGGCCACTCCGGCGCTATATAGGGCAATGATGGACCAGAGATCAGGGCAAAAGCGCGCAGTCGAGTTCCTGTATCCGCCGATCGACCCCTTCGATCAGCGCATGATCGACATGGGCGACGGCCACCGCATCTATGTCGAACAATGTGGCCACCCCCAGGGCCGCCCGGTCGTGGTGTTCCATGGCGGGCCCGGCGGCGGCTGCTCGCCCGCGATGCGGCGCTATTTCGACCCGGCGGTCTACCGCGTGATCCTGTTCGACCAGCGCGGCTGCGGCCGCTCGCGTCCCCATGCCAGCGTGATCTCCAACACCACCTGGCACTTGATCGAGGATTTGGAAACCATCCGCAAGACGCTGGGCATCGACCGCTTCATCGGCTTTGGCGGCAGCTGGGGCGCGACGCTGGCACTGATCTACGCGCTGACCCATCCCGACCGGGTCGAACAGCTGGTCCTGCGCGGCGTGTTCCTGATGACCAAGGCCGAGCTCAAATGGTTCTACGGCGGCGGTGCCGGGGCCTTCTTCCCCGAACTCTGGGGCCGCTTCGCCGCCGCCATCCCCGCGCCCGAGCGCGAGGACCTGATCGCCGCCTACCACCGCCGCCTCTTCTCGGGCAACCTGATGGAGGAAACCCGCTTCGGCCGGATCTGGGCGAACTGGGAAAACGCGCTCGCCTCGATCCAGAACGACGGGCCGCTGGGCGAAAGCCCCTCGGACTATGCCCGCGCCTTCGCCCGGCTGGAGAACCACTATTTCCACCACGGCGGCTTCCTGCAATGCGACGGCTGGATCCTGAAGGAACGCAAGCGGATCGAGCATATCCCGGCCACCGTGATCCAGGGCCGCTACGACATGATCTGCCCGCCGCTGGCCGCCTGGAAGCTGGCCGAGGGTTGGGACAATTGTCGGCTGAACATGGTTCCCCTGGCCGGCCATGCGCTCTCCGAACCGGGGATCAGTGAGGCCCTGGTCCGCACGATGGACAGCCTGCGGGCGTGACTTTCGCTGCGTAGGGTGGGCGTATCGCCCACCCTGCGTGCGGGTTCGGCCACCCGGCTGCGTCCCGCCCAAGGCCAATGCGCCCCCGCCGGTCACGTCGCCGCAACGGCTGCCCCCGCCGTTCTGCTCCCTTTTGGCCAACCTTGCCGCAGGGGCCGATGCCCCGCTCGCTCCGCAGGTCGCGCCCTTTGCCAGCCGCCCCCTCCGGCGGCTGGGGACCGCCCCGGCCGGGGATCGCCTCACCCCTCGGGATCGGCGAAGTAATCCTCATCCACGCTGCGGATCACATAGCTGACCCGGTCGCGCACCCCGACCCCATGCCGGATCATCAGCCGCGCCAGCTCGCGCCCGCCGATCAGCTTCACCCTGTGCTGCACCTTCGCCAGATAGCCATGCGCCTCGGCCGAGAAGTCCGAGGTGGTGACGAAAACCCCCTTCGTCGCCCCCTCGCCGGTCAGGCTGCCGATGAACTGCTGGATCGCCGGCCGCCCCACCTTGGTCTCCGCCTGATAGCGCTTGGCCTGGATATAGACCGCATCCAGCCCCAGCGCGTCCTCATGGATGATCCCGTCGATCCCCCCGTCGCCCGAGGTCTTCGTCATCTGGTGCGTCCCGAAGGTCCCCGCGCCGTAGCCCATCGCCTTGAGCAAATCGAGGATCAGGCGTTCGAACCGGATTGGATGCATTTCGAATAGGCGTTGCCGCAAGTTCTCCGCAAGGGCTGCTTCCATCTCCTTCTGCGCACGTTGGATCATGTCCTCGGGCGTTTCAGAGGCACCATCAATTGCTACGCCTAGGGGGATTTCCTTTCCGACATCCCCGGTCCGCTTGCCACCAGTCTCGGCCATGGCCGCTTGATAGGTCGGAAGTGTCTTGATGATTTGCCAGTCCAGCGGCTTGCCAGATGCAAGCCATGCTCTGCCGTCCTCCGAGGCGACATAGACGCCCCTTGCCGGTCGGTCGACCAGCCCTGCCTTCATGAGATGAAAGATCGCCCAATCCGCCCGGTCGAAAACACGCGTGCGGGTGCCACTCGGCACGACCTCATCCATGTCGTCGTCCGACAGCCCGAACTCCTGCTGTAAATTTGGCAGGCAGTCACGGGCATTTCGGGCCTTTTGCGCGAGCAGCCGCAAGCAGGGCAGCAGAAAATCTCCCATTGATGGAATCGGCATCAAAACCTCCGCCTGTCTCGCCCGACCTACATGGCCCAAGATGGTTGCCACCACCTTAACGCCCACACTACCCCACCAATGAAATCAATCGCTTGGCGCTTCCGTCCACCGTGGACACTCACGCCCTCTTCCCCACCACCGCGACGCCCAGCGCCTCCAGCACCCTGGCCTCGATATGCCCCGCATCCAGCCCGGCGACCCGGTACATCGCCTCGGGCGAGGCCTGGTCGATGAAGATGTCCGGCAGGACCAGCGACCGGAACTTCAGCCCCCGGTCGAACACCCCCTCCTCGGCCAGAAGCTGCGCCACATGGGACCCGAAGCCCCCCACCGCGCCCTCTTCCACCGTCACCAGCGCCTCATGCCCCGCCGCCAGCCGCAGCACCAGCTCGCGGTCCAGAGGCTTGGCGAACCGGGCATCCGCCACCGTCACCGACACCCCGCGACCCGCCAAGGCCTCCGCCGCCTTCAAACTCTCGCCCAACCGGGTCCCGAAGGACAGGATCGCCACCCGCGACCCTTCGCGCACCACCCGGCCCTTGCCGATCTCCAGCGGCACGCCGCGAGAAGGCATCTCCACCCCCACGCCCTCACCCCGCGGATAGCGGAACGCAATCGGCCCCTGATCCCAGGCCGCCGCCGTCGCCACCATGTGGACCAGCTCGGCCTCATCCGCCGCGGCCATCACCACCATACCCGGCAGGTTCGCCAGGAAGGCCACATCGAACGCCCCGGCATGGGTCGCCCCATCCGCCCCGACCAGCCCGGCCCGGTCGATCGCGAACCTGACCGGCAGCCGCTGGATCGCCACATCATGCACGACCTGATCGTATCCGCGCTGCAGGAAGGTCGAGTAGATCGCGCAGAACGGCTTCAGTCCCCCCGCCGCCAGCCCCGCACTGAACGTCACCGCATGCTGTTCCGCAATCCCCACGTCGAAGCACCGCTTCGGGAACCGCCCCGCGAACAGGTCAAGCCCCGTCCCATCCGGCATCGCCGCCGTCACCGCGACAATCTTCTCATCCCGCTCGGCTTCCGCCACCAGCGACTGCGCGAAGACCTTGGTATAGGACGGCGCATTCGACGCCGCCTTCACCTGCACCCCGGTCAGCACGTCGAACTTGCCCGTGGCGTGGCCCTTGTCCCGCGCCGCCTCGGCCGGGGCATAGCCCTTGCCCTTCTTCGTCAGCACATGGATCAGCACCGGCCCCGTGGCCCTTGCCTTCACCGTCCGCAACACCGGCAACAGCTGGTCCAGATCATGCCCGTCGATCGGCCCGACATATTCGAACCCCAGCGATTCAAACAAGGTCCCGCCCACGGCCATGCCCTTCAGCATGTCCTTGGCCCGCTTCGCCCCCTCCTGGAACGGATGGGGCAGAAGTCCCACGATCCCCTTTGCCACCTGCTTCAGGTCCTGCATCGGCGCGGCCGAATAAAGCCCGCTCAGATAGGCCGACAGCGCCCCCACGGGCGGGGCAATCGACATCTCGTTGTCGTTCAGGATCACGAACAGCCGCTTGCCCAGGTGCCCGGCGTTATTCATCGCCTCGAAGGCCATGCCCGCCGACATCGCCCCGTCCCCGATCACCGCAATCGCATCGCCCGGATCGCCGCCCAGCTCTGCCGCCATGGCAAAGCCCAGCGCCGCAGAAATCGAGGTCGACGAATGCGCCGCCCCGAACGGATCGTAGGGGGACTCGGACCGCTTGGTGAACCCGCTCAGGCCCCCTTCCATCCGCAACGTCCGAATCCGGTCCCGGCGGCCGGTCAGGATCTTGTGCGGATAGCACTGGTGGCCCACGTCCCAGATCAGCTTGTCGCGCGGAGTATCAAACACCGCATGGATCGCCACCGTCAGCTCGACGACCCCCAACCCCGCCCCCAGATGCCCACCCGTCACCGAGACGGCCGAGATCGTCTCGGCTCGCAGCTCGTCGGCCAGCTGGTGCAGCTCGCGGTCGCTGAAAGCCTTCAGGTCCGAGGGCACGGTCACCCGGTCCAGCAGAGGGGTCTTCGGTCGGTCGGTCATGCCTGCCCTCCTCGGGCGCGATCAGTTGTCCCGCGCGATAACGAAGCGCGCCGCAGCAATCAAGTTGGACGCCTTGCTTCCATACTCCGTCAGCGCGGCCTCAGCCTCTTCGACCAACTCCGCCGCCCGCCTCCGGGCTCCATCAAGGCCCAGAAGCGAGACGAAGGTCGCCTTGCCCGCATCGGCGTCCTTGCCGACGCGCTTGCCGGTCTTCGTCTCATCTCCGGTCACGTCCAGGATGTCGTCCGCGATCTGGAAGGCGAGGCCCAACGCCGCCGCATAACGCCGCAGGGGGCCGCGATCCGCCCCCGCGATCACCGCCCCCGCCTCGGCCGCGAACCCGATCAGCGCCCCGGTCTTGCCGGCCTGCAGTGCGGTGATCTCTTCCAGCGTCAGCCTGCGCCCCGCCGTCTCGGCCGCGATGTCCAGCGCCTGGCCCAGCACCATCCCGTCGATCCCCGAGGCCAAAGCCAGCCCTCGGACAAGCTCCATCCGCACCTCGGCAGAGCCAAGCGCCGGGTCGCACAGCAACTCGAAGGCCAGCGTCTGCAGCGCATCGCCAGCCAGCACCGCCGTCGCCTCGTCCCACTTCTTGTGGACCGTCGGCTGCCCCCGCCGCAGGTCATCGTCGTCCATGCAGGGCAAATCGTCGTGCACCAGGCTATAGGCATGCAACGCCTCGATCGCGGCCGCCGCACTTGCCGCGCGCTCTTCGGCAACGCCCAGCATCCGCGCGCCCTCCAGCACCAGGAACCCGCGCAGCCGCTTGCCCCCGCGCACCGCGTAACGCATCGCCGCCGTCACCGGCTGATCGGCCCG
This sequence comes from Alphaproteobacteria bacterium, assembly GCA_046569765.1. Classification (GTDB taxonomy): domain Bacteria; phylum Pseudomonadota; class Alphaproteobacteria; order Rhodobacterales; family Rhodobacteraceae; genus Tabrizicola. Next base: position 103,783 of record JBKHWC010000001.1, read on the forward strand.
CCCCTCCAGCGCGCGCAGAAGCCGCGCCTCACACAGCGCCGCATCCGCCGCCAGCCGCTCGGGAAACGTCACATCCCCTCCGCCGGAGTCGTCCCGACCGCCCGGCCTTCCTGCGCCCGGATCAGTTCCACCTTCTCCTCGGCCTCGGCCAGCTTCTTCGCGCAATGCGCCTTCAGTTGCGCGCCGCGTTCATAAAGGGCAATCGACTGCTCCAGCGGCACCTCACCCCGTTCCAGCGCGCCCACGACCTGCTCCAGGGCGGCCATCGCCTCTTCGAAGCTCATCATCTCCACCGGCCCCGCACCAGGTTTTTCGCTCATCGGCCCCGCTCCTCCAGCACTGCAACATGCGCCGCGACCGAGGCCGCCAGCGCCTGCAGATCATAGCCCCCCTCCAGCGAGGACACCACCCGCCCCCCGGCGAAATCGCAGAGCCTTTCGGTCAACCACCGATAATCCTCCGCCTGCCACTCCAGACCGGCCAGCGGGTCATCCGCATGGGCATCGAAACCCGCCGATACAAGCAGCAACTCAGGGTCCCAGGCCGCCAGCGCCGGGAACACCACGCCCTCATACACCTCCCGCATCGCCCGCCCGCCCGAGCCCGACCGCAACGGCACGTTCAGCACCTGCCCATGCGCCCCCCGCTCCTCCGGCCGCCCCGTCCCGGGATACAGCGGCATCTGGTGCGACGACACGAACAGACACCGCCCCTCGTCCCACAGAAGATCCTGCGTCCCGTTGCCATGATGCACGTCGAAATCCACCACGGCGACGCGCTTCAGCCCGTGATGATCCAGCGCCCGCTTCGCCCCGATGGCCACCGTCCCGAACAGACAGAACCCCATCGCCGTCTCGCGCTCCGCATGGTGCCCCGGCGGCCGTCCGGCAACAAACGCCGTCTTCGCCTCGCCCGAGACCACCGCATCCACCGCCGCGCAAATCCCGCCCACCGCCCGCATCGCCGCGTCGAACGAGCCAGAAGACAGGAACGTATCCCCATCCAGCTGCGCCCAGCCTTCGGAAGGCACCGCCGCCTTCACCCGCGCCAGATACCCCGCCGGATGGCAGCGCAGCACCTCCGCCTCATCCCCCAGCGGACACTCCCGCCGCTCCACTGCGATCCCGGCCAGCCCCCGCTCAACCGCGCCAAGACGCTCCACCCGCTCCGGGTGACCGGGAGGGGTCACATGGCCGCGAAACGCCTCATGCGTGAACAGAAGCACCACCAAGCCCTTTCATCTTTGCCCAAATATGCCGGGTGCGTTCACGGTTGCGCCACCGGTTCGAGAAACCGTGGACGCGGGCGCAGCGCCCCGGGGGCAAGCCAACTCAATCCGGCTGCAGCATATACCCCTCACCCCGCACCGTCTGCAGGTAGCGCGGCGCCTTCGGGTCGTCCTCGATCTTGCGGCGCAACCGGGTGATCTGCACGTCGACAGCCCGCTCTTGCGCTGACTCCTCGCCCCCGGTGTCGCTGACCAGCTTGTCGCGGCTGAGCGCCACGCCGGGTTGCGCCGCGAAAATCCGCATCAGTTGCGCCTCGGTCGCCGTCAGCCGCACCGGCACCTCGCCGCGCCACATCTCGCCCCGGTCCAGGTCATAGCGCACCGCCCCCAGGTGGATCACCTGCCTCACCGGCTCGGCCGGCTTGACCTGGGGCACCCGGCGCAGGATCGCGTTGATCCGCAGAAGGAGCTCCTTCGGCTCGAACGGCTTGACCAGGTAATCGTCCGCCCCGGCCTCCAGCCCCTCGATCCGGTTCGCCGTCTCACCCCGCGCCGTCAGCAGCAGGATCGGAGTCGTCATCCGCTGGCGCAGCTCGCGCGTCAGCGTGACCCCGTCCTCGCCGGGCATCATCACATCCAGGACGATCAGGTCGAACTCCAGCCCCGCCAGGATCTTGCGCGCCTGCGCCGCATCGCGCGCGACCGAGACCAGAAACCCGTTTCGGATCAGGAACTTCTGCAGAAGCCCCCGGATCCGTTCATCGTCGTCCACGATAAGAAGGTGCGCATCCGGGACCATCAGCTGCCCTCCTTCAGCCGGTTGTACTGGCGCCGCATCTCGGGATCCATCATCGCCTCCAGCACCTGCCGGAACCCCGCCACCGCCTGCGGCCCCGCCGCCCGATAGGCCGCCCGCATCCGCGCCCGCTGCGCATCCGACAATTCACGCTCCAGGATCAATCCCTTGTCCGTCAAATAGAGATGCCGCTCACGGGCATCGACTTTGCCCTTTTCGCTGCGGACGAGACCATCGTCGATCAAGGTCCGCAACACACGATTCAACGACTGCTTTGTAACACCAAGGATGGACAGAAGGTTGGAAACGGTGGTCCCCGGGCTCCGGTGGATGAAATGGATCGCCCGGTGATGCGCCCGGCCATAATCCATCCCCTCCAGGATCCGGTCGGGGTCGGCGGTGAATCCGCGATAGGCGAAGAACATCGCCTCGATCCCCTTGCGCAACTGCTCGTCCGTCAGGAACAACAGGCTTTCGCCGCCGGGTGTCTCTGCCATGCGCCACACTCCTTTCCTGCGAATTTATGTCAGCCTTGTTGACTTTCCAAGCATGAACCCGTAATTCCTGTACGATTTCGCGCAAGAATCTGTCCGAAGCGGACGTTTCAGGCGCAACATTCGCAAAGGCTGGAGGCCAAGATGGCAGGATACGACGATCGCGACGGGTTCATCTGGATGGATGGCAAGCTGGTGGAATGGCGTTCGGCGAACGTCCACATCCTGACCCATGCCCTGCACTACGCCTCGTCCGTCTTTGAAGGCGAGCGCTGCTACAACGGCAAGATCTTCAAGGGCCACGAACATTCGCTGCGCCTGCTGGAATCCGGCCGCCTCCTCGACATGCCGATCCCCTACACCGCCGAACAGATCGACGCGGCGAAGGAAGAGGTCCTGAAAGCCAACGGCCTGACCGACGCCTACATCCGCGCCGTCGCCTTCCGTGGCGCCGGGGACGAAATGGGCGTCGCCTCGCTTGGCAACCCGGTCCGCCTGGCCATCGCCTGCTGGAGCTGGGGCGCCTATTACGGCGACGCCAAGATGAAGGGCGCCAAGCTCGACATCGCCAAGTGGAAGCGTCCCTCGCCCGAAACCATCCCCACCGCCGCCAAGGCCGCGGGCCTTTACATGATCTGCACCATGTCCAAGCACGCCGCGATGGCCAAGGGCTGCTCGGACGCGCTGTTTTTCGACTATCGCGGCTATGTGGCCGAAGCGACGGGGGCCAACATCTTCTTCGTCAAGGACGGCGAAGTGCACACCCCGCTGCCGGACTGCATCCTGAACGGCATCACCCGGCAAACCGTGATCGGGATGCTCAAGGACATGCAGATCAGGGTCCACGAACGCCACATCCTGCCCGAGGAACTGGCGACCTTCGAACAGTGCTGGCTCACCGGGACAGCCGCTGAAGTGACCCCGGTCGGCCAGATCGGCGATTACACCTTCGAAGTTGGCGACCTGACCCGCCGCGTCGCCACCGAATACGAAACTCTGGTCCGGTCCTAAGTCCGGCTCAGACCGATACCGGCGCGGCTTCTGCGGGGGCCGCGCCGTGTTGGTCGCGGCTGGCCTCGATCATCGACCGCAGCCCGGCCTCCAGTCCCACCACCGGCTCCCAGCCCAGAAGCCGCCGCGCCCGAGTGATATCCGGGCAACGGCGGCGTGGGTCATCCGCGGCAGGCGCGACCTCGACCAGGGGCGAATCGCTGCCGGTCAGGCGCAGGACCAGCTCGGCCGCCTCGCGGATCGTCCGTTCGTCGGGATTGCCCAGGTTCACCGGCAGGCCTCGCGCTGCATCGCATTGCGCCAGCGCCATCAGGCCGCGGATCATGTCGTCGACATGGCAGAAGCTGCGGGTCTGCTGCCCGCCGCCCTCCAGCCGCAGCGGTTGGCCGGACAGCGCCGCCGCGACAAAGGCAGACAGGGCGCGGCCGTCATCCTCGGCCATCCCCGGCCCATAGGTGTTGAAGACCCGCGCCACGCGCACGTCCAGCCCCATGGTCCGCGCCATGTCGAACAGCAGCACCTCGGCCGCGCGCTTGCCTTCGTCATAGCAGGCGCGGGGGCCGGTCAGCGCCACGTTTCCGGGATAATCCTCGACCTGCGGATGCACGAGCGGATCGCCATAGACTTCGCTGGTCGAGCTTTGGACGACCCGCGCCCCCGCCTCCAGCGCCAGTTCGGCCAGCCGCAGCGTCCCCAGGACCGATGATTTCCAGGTCTGCACCGGATCCGCCTGATAGGCCCGGGGCGAGGCCGGGCAGGCCAGGTTGAACACCACATCCGCCGCGATCGGCAGTCGATCCAGCCGCGCGATATCCGCATGGATCAAGGGCGCAATTCCCCGGTCGCGCCCGGTGGACAGATTGTCGATCACCACGATCTCTGCCCCCGCCGCGATCAGCGCCCGGGAGAGGTGGTGGCCGATGAAGCCCGCGCCTCCGGCCACCACCACCAGCCTGCCGCTCCAAACGTTCACGCCATCACCTCATCTGGGGTCCGGTGACGGCTTACCATCTACGGGCGCTGCAGGCGATCCTTGTCAGGCGACTTCGGTCACCACTTCGATGTTGCCCTTGGTCGCGTTCGAATATGGGCAGATGAAGTGCCCACGTTCGGCGATCTTCTCCGCCACGGCGCGCTCCACGCCCGGCATGGTCACCACCAGCCGGACCTTCAGCCCGAACCCCCCGTCCGAGCGCGGACCGATCCCGACATGGGCGTTCACCGTCGTGGTCTCGGGCACCGTGCCCAGCTTCTCGCTGCTCGCGGCAAAGCGCATCGCGCCCAGATAGCAGGCGGCGTAACCCACGGCAAAAAGCTCTTCGGGGTTGTGGCCCAGGCCCGAGCCGCCCAGCTCCTTCGGGCTGGTCATGGTGACCGTCAGCTGGCCATTCGCAAGACCCGAAAGACCGTTCCGCCCGCCACCCGTCGCCTTGGCCTCGGTCCAGTACTTGATGTCGACGCTCATTGTCTCTCCTTTATCGTATACGCTCCTATCGCGCGCGATCATATAGACTGCTTCCCGCCACTGTCAATCGCTTGCGCGACAATCGGCCGCGATGTAGGATTTTGTTATGACCCTCGCCCCGCCTGACATGCTTTGCTTCGCGCTGCATTCCGCCGCCCACGCGGTCCACGCCGCCTATGCGCCGTTGCTGCAGCCGCTGGGACTGACTTACCCGCAATATCTGGTGCTCAGCTCGCTTGTCGCCCGCGACGGGCAAAGTGTGTCGGACCTCGGCGCCGAACTCCGGCTGGAATCCAACACCCTGACCCCGATGCTCAAGCGGATGCAGTCCGAGGGCTGGGTCACCCGTCAACGAGACACGGCCGACGAACGACTGGTCCGCATCTCGCTGACAGCCGAGGGGCGCGCCCTTGCAGCGCAGGCGGCGGGCGTGCCGCGCGCCTTCGCCGAACGCACCGGCCTGACGCTGGACCAGATCGCCGACCTGCGCGACGTGCTGGCCGTGCTGCGCGACCGGCTGAAACCGGCGCGTTAGACCGTCCGACCCCGCGCGATCCGCAGGAACTGCACCACCCGTGCCGAGCCCGAGCCTTCGCGCGCCACTTTCCACGTCTCACGCGGCGACCGCGCCAGGCGCAGGAACTGCTTCACCCGAGTGCCCGAGCTTGGCTTGCGATGATCTGCCAGATGCTTCGTCATGGTCCGCTCTCCCTCCGGCTGGACCGCAACCCTAGCACGATTCGCCGCCTGACCCCACCCCGTCATCCTGCAACTGCGAAACTGCCCAGCTTGCCGCCTCGGCGACAGTGGGATCGGCATCCGCCAACCTCGCCTGCGCCACGGGGATCAGCTTTGAATGTCCCGAATTTCCAATGGCATACATCACGTTACGGACAAATCGGTCGCGTCCGATCCGCTTGATGGGCGATCCCGCGAAGCACTCCCGAAACCCGGCATCGTCCAGCCGAGCCAATTCGGCCAGCTCCGGCAGGCCGACGCGGGGCTGATACCCAAGATCCCGCGCCGCCACGGCGAACTTGTTCCAGGGACAGACCGCCAGGCAATCGTCACAGCCATAGATCCGGTTGCCCATCAGGCCGCGCAACTCCGGGTCCACTGGTCCGCGATGCTCGATCGTCAGGTAGGAAATGCACCGCCGCGCATCCAGCTGATAGGGCGCCGGGAAGGCCCGAGTCGGGCAGATGTCCAGACAGGCCGTGCAGCTGCCGCAATGGCTGACCTCGGGCGCGTCCGGCTCCAGCTCCAGAGTCGTGAAGATCGCCCCCAAGAAGATCCAGTTCCCCAGGTCGCGGCCCAGCAGATTGGTATGCTTCCCCTGCCAGCCAAGCCCCGCCGCCTGCGCCAAGGGCTTCTCCATCACAGGGGCCGTATCGACAAAGACCTTGATCTCGCCCCCCGCCCGGTCGATCAGCCAGCGCCCCAGCCGCTTCAGCCGCCGCTTCACCAGATCGTGGTAATCCTTCCCCTGCGCATAGACGCTGACCACCCCCCGATCGCGCCGCGCAAGCCCCGCCATCGGGTCGCTCTCCGGCGTATAGGCCTCGGCCAGCATGATCACCGACCGCGCCTCGGGCCACAGCGCCGCGGCCGAGCCGCGCCAGCCCTCCCGCTCCTCCATCCAGCCCATCTGGCCATGCCGCCCCGCCTCCAGGAAGGCCCGCAAGCGCCCTGCAGCCTCAGGCACCGCATCCGGCCGACAAACCCCGACCTTCACGAAACCCTCCTCAAGGCCCCGCGCCACAACCTCCTCTTTCGTCACACCTTTCATCTTTGGCCAAATATCCTGGGGGTCCGGGGGCAACGCCCCCGGGGGTACGCCCTAGAAATCCAGGTCGGCATAATGCGGCGCCGGCGGAAAGCCCGAGATCTGGTCGGCCAGCAAGGTCCGAAAGCTCGGCCGCGACTTGATCTTGGCGTACCAGTCCTTCAGCACGGCCTGCCGGTTCCAGTCGACGTCGCTGATATAGTCCAGGCAGCTCAGATGCGCGGCGGCGGTGAAATCGGCCAGGGTCATCGCATCCCCCGCCAGCCAGCGCCGCTGATCCAGCAGCCAGGCCATGTAATCCAGGTGATACTTGATCCGGGTCGCGCCCATCTTGACGTTCTTCGAATCCGGGTAGCCCTGGCCGGTGACCTTCTTGTTCACCCGCTCATACAAGAGCTTCGAGGTCACCTCATTGTGGAACTTGTCGTCGAACCAGGCACACAGGCGGCGCACCTCATACCGCCCCTCGGCGCTGCGCGGCATCAGGGCGGGCTCTGGCGCGACCTCCTCGATATATTCGCAGATCGCCTGGCTTTCGCTCATCACCCGGTTGCCCATCTTCAGGATCGGCACCTTCCCCGCCGGGTTCCGCCGCAAAAAGTCGGGCGAGGCCTCCCAGTACCGTTCCTCGACCAGTTCGACCTCGATCTTCTTCTCGGCCAGCGTCAGCCGCACCTTTCGGCAGAAGGGCGAAAGCGGAACATGGTACAATCGGTTCGTGGGGCGGTTCATCGCTCAGGCCTCCGGTCAGACCGACCATTGCCGCGCGGGGGACGGGAATTCAATCCCTTGTGTCCCTCAGTCCTCGAAACAGGCGGATCTGCCGTCGGCGGCGATGGTTTCGGCGCCCGAGATGATGGCCCGGGTCCGGCTGCGGACAAAGCTCGACGGGTCCGAGGCGCTGCGTCCCTTGGGATCGGGCAGCACCGCCGCCAGCCGCGCCGCCTGCAGGGCCGTCAGGTCCTTGGCGTCCACCCCAAAGTGGTGCTGGGCCGCCGCCTGCACGCCAAAGACGCCCTCGTCGAATTCGGCGACGTTCAGATAGACCTCCAGGATCCGCTCCTTCGACCAGACCAGCTCCACCGCCGGGGTCAGCACGGCCTCCATCGCCTTTCGCAGATAGCTGCGGCCGTGCCACAGGAACACGTTCTTCACTACCTGCTGGCTGATCGTGCTGGCCCCGCGATTGCTGCCCTCTTCGATGGCCTGGCGGATCGCGGCCATGTCAAAGCCCCAGTGGTTGCAGAAATTCGCATCCTCGGCGGCCACAGCAGACCGGCCCATGACCGGGGCGATCTCCTCCCAACTGACCCAGTCCTTGTCGATGCTGCCCAGCCGCCAGATCTCGCCCAGCTGGTAGAAGTTGATTGGCGGCGGGACGAAGCTGAACAGCAGGATCAGAAAGGCATAAAGGGCCGCCACCCCGGCAAAGCCGCGCAGGAGCCAGGACGCGATCCGCCGCAGCATGCGCGGCTTCGGCGGCGGGGCCGGTTCGGCCTTCGCCCTGCGCTTCCGCGTCGGCTTTTCGGCCGGGGTCTCTGTCGCCTTGTCGGTCATGGAGGTGGTTAGACGTTGGGCGCGCCCCAGCGTCAAGCCTGCTTGCCGCCGCCCAGTTGGTCCTGCGGCTGGTGCAAGGGCGGGATCTTTTCCAGGAACTGCTTCAACCGCGCCTCGGCCTCGTGGCTCAGCGAGGTGTGGATCACCCGCCCCTTCTCGCGGAACGGCTCCAGCCTCTCATAGACCTTGTCGGCGGTCAGCTTGCGAACCAGCATCCCCACCGCCGCGCCGCCCTTGTCCAGGCTTTGGCCCACGTCGCGCAGGAAATCGTCGTCGATCCCGATATCGCTGAACGTGCCCAGCAGCGCCCCGGCCCCTGCCCCGACCGCCGCCCCAACAACCGGATTCAGGAACAGCAGGCCAATCAGCGTTCCCCAAAGCCCTCCACCAATGGCCCCGCCCGTGGCCAGATTGACCGACTGGTTCAGATGCACCCGCCCATCCTCGCCCCTGGTGACGACGACCACATCCTCCATCTCGACCAGATACTGCTTCTGCAGCGCCACAAGCGCCTCTGCCGCAGCAAAGGCCGTGGCTTCATCGGGGAAGGCAACAATGATGAGGTCGGACATGCGTGCTCCATGAAGAAGGCCGCCACGGGATGCGGCGGCCTTTTCCTAGCATATCAAGGCGGTCCGGGCAGCCGATTTCCTATTCGGCGGGGACTTTCGCCACCTCGTCCGACAGCGGATAGGGCAGACGGCTGACCATCTCCTTCGGGCAGACCTGCAGGAAGTTCAGCCGCTCGCGGTCCCAGTTCTGCAGGATGCGGTCGGCCAGACGGCTGCCGGTCTCCTCCAGATGGCGCTGGATCAGGCCCTTCAGCTGCATTTCCCAATGCGGATGCTCCACCGCGCAGGTCAGGATCGACTCCAGGTTCATGAAGTCCTCGGCCACGCCCTCGGGGTCATAGACATAGGCCATCCCGCCCGTCATCCCCGCCCCGAAGTTCGCGCCGATCCGGCCCAGGATCACCGCGACGCCGCCGGTCATGTACTCGCACCCGTTCGACCCGCAGCCTTCCACCACGACCGAAGCGCCGCTGTTCCGCACCGCAAAGCGCTCGCCAGCCCGACCCGAGGCGAACAGGAACCCGTCGGTCGCCCCGTACAGCACGGTGTTCCCGATGATCGTGTTCTCCTCCGCCTTCAGCGGCGAGGACATCAGCGGCCGCACGGTGATCGTGCCACCGCTCAGGCCCTTGCCGACATAGTCGTTGGCGTCGCCCTGCACTTCCAGCTTGAGGCCCCGCACCGCGAAGGCCCCCAGCGACTGGCCGCAGGACCCGGTCAGCTTCACCGTCAGATGGTCGGGCTGAAGCGCGTTCCGCATCCCGAACTTCTTCACGATGTGCGACGACGCCCGCGTCCCGATGGTCCGCAGCGTGTTCCGCACTGCATAGGACAGCTGCATCTTCTCTCCATCCTCAAAGAAGCGGTGGCCGTCCTTGATGATCTCGGCGTCCAGCGTGTCCGGCACCGCGTTGCGCGGCTTCGAACGGTCATAGGTGATCGACCGCGCGCCATCGACGCTGATCAGCATCGGGTTCAGGTCGAGGTCGTCGAGGTTCGCAGCACCGCGCGACACCTGCGTCAAGAGATCGGCCCGCCCGATGATTTCGTCCATAGACCGCGCGCCAATCGACGCGAGGATCTCCCGCACTTCCTGCGCGTAGAAGGTGATCAGGTTCACCACCTTGTCCGCCGAGCCGGTGAACTTCGCCCGCAGCTTTTCGTCCTGCGTGCAGACGCCCACCGGACAGGTGTTCGACTGGCACTGCCGCACCATGATGCAGCCCATCGCGATCAGCGCGGCGGTGCCGATGCCGTATTCCTCGGCCCCCATCATCGCCGCCATCACGATGTCGCGGCCCGTCCGCAGACCCCCGTCCGTGCGCAAAGTCACCCGCTCGCGCAGGTTGTTCATCGCCAGCACCTGATGCGCCTCGGTCAGGCCCATTTCCCACGGCAGGCCCGCGTATTTGATGCTGGTCGCCGGAGAGGCCCCCGTGCCGCCATTGTGGCCGGAAATCAGGATCACGTCGGCCTTGGCCTTCGCCACCCCCGCCGCGATGGTCCCGACGCCCGACGACGACACCAGCTTCACCGTCACTTTGGCGCGCGGGTTGATCTGCTTCAGGTCGTAGATAAGCTGCGCCAGGTCCTCGATCGAATAGATATCGTGGTGCGGCGGCGGCGAGATCAGCGTCACCCCCGGCGTCGAATGGCGCAGCCGAGCGATCAGCGCCGTGACCTTCATCCCCGGCAGCTGGCCGCCCTCACCTGGCTTGGCCCCCTGGGCGACCTTGATCTCCAACTCCTCACAGGCGTTCAGATATTCCGCCGTCACGCCAAAGCGCCCCGACGCAACCTGCTTGATCTTGGCGGAGGGGTTGTCCCCGTTCGGCTCCGGCACGAAATGCGCCGGGTCTTCGCCGCCCTCGCCACTGTCGGACTTTGCCCCGATCCGGTTCATCGCCACGTTCAACGTCTTGTGCGCCTCGGGCGACAGGGCCCCCAGCGACATGCCCGGCGTCACGAACCGCTTGCGGATCGAGGTGATCGACTCGACCTCCTCAATCGGAACCGGCTTCCCAAGCGCCTTGATGTCCAGAAGGTCGCGCAGGTGGATCGGCGGATTGGCCCGCATCGCCGCGCTGTATTGCTTCCAGATGTCATAGGACGCCCGGTCGCAGGCCGATTGCAGCATGTGCATCGTCTGCGCTTCCCAGGCGTGCTTCTCGCCCGACCGCCGCGCCTTGTAGAAGCCGCCGATGGGCAGCACGTCCGCGCCGCCCAGCCAGCCGCGCTTGTGGACCTCTTCCAGCTTCTGCTCCACGCCCGTCAGGCCGATGCCCGAGATGCGCGACTGCATCCCCGGGAAATACTCGGCCACCATCGCGCGGGACAGGCCCACGGCTTCGAAGTTCAACCCACCGCGATAGGAGGAGATCACCGAGATCCCCATCTTCGACATGATCTTGAGGAGACCGGCGTCGATGGCATCCCGATACCGCCGCATCGCGTCGGTCAGCGTGCCGTCCAGCAGACCGCGCTCGATCCGGTCGGCGATGGAATCCTGCGCCAGATAGGGGTTCACCGTCGTGGCCCCGCAGCCGATCAGCACCGCAAAGTAATGCGGGTCGATGCACTCTGCCGACCGCACGTTGATCGAACAGAAGGTCCGCAGCCCCTTGCGCGTCAGCCAGCTATGCACGGCGGAGGTCGCCAGGATCATCGGCATCCCGACCTTCTCCGGCCCCTGATGCTCATCCGTCAGCACCAGCTGCCCAGCCCCGGACCGCACGGCATCCTCCGCCTCGGCCCGGATCCGCTCCAGCCCTTGCCGCAGGTCATCCAGCCCCTCGCCCACCGGGAAGGTGCAGTCGATGAAGGCCACCTGGTCGCCGAAGCGCTGCACCATCACCTCGAACTCGCGGTTCGCGATGAAGGGGCTTTCAAGGACCAGGATTTCCGTCTGGCTGTTGTTCTCGTCCAGCACGTTGCGCAGGTTGCCGAAGCGGGTCTTGAGGCTCATCACCCGGCCTTCCCGCAAGGAATCGATGGGCGGGTTCGTCACCTGGCTGAAGTTCTGCCGGAAGTAATGGCTCAGCGGCCGGTAGACCGACGACAGCACCGCCGGCGGCGTGTCATCGCCCATGCTGGCGACCATTTCCTTGCCATCCTCGGCCATCGGCGCCAGGACCTGCTCCAGCTCCTCGACCGTGAACCCCGCCGCGATCTGGCGCTGGCGCAGGGCGGCCCCGGTAAAGGTCTGCGTCTCGGGGATATCCCGCAGAAGGCTGTTCAGGTCGACGACCTTCTCGATCCAGTCGCCATAGGGCTGGGCCGCGGCCAGTTTGTCCTTCATCTCGACGTCGTGGTAGAGCTTGCCCTCCACCATATCGACCGCGATCATCTGCCCCGGCCCCAGCGCGCCCTTCTCGCGCACGGTGGATTCGTCCACCGGCACCATCCCGGCCTCGGACCCCGCGATCAGCATCCCGTCGCCCGTCACCACATAGCGCATCGGCCGCAAGCCGTTGCGGTCCAACCCGCCGCAGACCCAGCGCCCGTCGGTCATCGCCAAAGCGGCCGGGCCGTCCCAGGGCTCGATGACCGAGTTGCAGTAGGAATACATATCCGCCCAGGCCTTGGGCATGTTCACTGTTTGCTTGCTCCAAGCCTCCGGCACCAGCATTGTCTTGGCCATCGGAGCACTGCGCCCCGACCGCACCAGCACCTCGAACACCGCATCCAGCGCGCCCGAGTCACTGGTCCCGCCCGGAATGATCGGCTTGATATCCTCGGCCGCCGCCCCGAAGGCCTCGGACGACATGCGGATTTCGTGCGATTTCATCCAGTTGACGTTGCCCTTCAGCGTGTTGATCTCGCCGTTGTGGGCGAGCATCCGGAACGGCTGGGCCAGCCACCACTGCGGGAAGGTGTTCGTCGAATAGCGCTGGTGATAGATCGCGAAGGCCGATTCAAACCGCTCGTCCATCAGGTCCGGGTAGAAGGTGCTGACCTGCTCGGCCAACATCATCCCCTTGTAGATGATCGACCGGCACGACAGGCTGCACAGGTACATCCCCTGGATGCCCGCCGCCGTCGCCGCCTTCTCGATCCGGCGGCGGATGATGTACAGCTCGCGCTCGAACTGCTCCTGGTCGATGTCCTTTTCGCAGCGGATCAGGATCTGCTCGATCTCGGGTCGCGTAGCGTTGGCCTTGTCGCCCAGGACCGAGACATCCACCGGCACATGCCGCCAGCCATAGATGTAATGCCCCATCCGCAGGACCTCGGTCTCGACGATGGTCCGGCAGCGTTCCTGGGCGCCAAAGTCCGTCCGCGGCAGGAAGACCTGGCCCACGGCGATCAGCTTGTTCACATCCGGCTCATGCCCCGTGCGGCGCACCTGGTCGTAGAAGAACTTGACCGGGATCTGCACATGGATGCCGGCCCCGTCGCCCGTCTTGCCGTCCGCATCCACCGCGCCCCGGTGCCACACGGCCTTCAGCGCGTTGATCCCGTTCTCCACCACCTTGCGGCTGGGCTTGCCACTGATCGACACGACCAGCCCCACCCCGCAGGAGGAGTGTTCATCCTCGGCCTTGTAGAGACCATTCGCATCCAGCCAGGCGCGCTTTTCTTCCTCGGCCTTCACCCAGGCGGCATCGTACTTCGTCATGGCTCACTCCTTCTGGCTGGCGGGGAGAATCAGGGGGCGCGCGGCCTCGGCCGTCAGCGCATCGCAGTCATAGATCGGCTGGCGGGCCAGAAAGCCTTTTTCGCCGGGAAAGACGAACTCGACCGGGCTGCCGTCGATCGGCAGCCACTGGCCATCGCCCAGGTCGGTCTCGCCCGGACCGGCGAAGAACAGGCGCCAGTCGGGGTGCAGGTATTCGTTGCCGCGTGACCGGCGCAGGACATTGCCGGCCGGATCGTATTCGGTGAACTCGACCTCGGTCTGCTGCAGGGGGATCCCGTCGATCACCACGCTTTGCCCGGTCAGCCGGTCATAGCCCTCTGCCCGGCTGGCTTGGCCATCCTCTCGCGACAGGCTGAAGCTCCAGGTGTCGATCCCTTCGGCCAGAAGCTCGCTGAACCGGGCCGGGTCGGCGGGGTTCGGGTCCAGGACCTGCTTCACCGGATCGTAGCTTTCGACCCATTCGGCTTCCGAATTGATGCGCGAATAGAAGAACGGCCCCTCTTGATCCAGATCGACCCGCCATTGATCGCCCGGCGCATCGGCGCTGCACTTGTAATAATGCGAGACGCGGCAGGCCTTGGCCTGCACGGTCAGGAACGCCTCGCAACCCTGGGGCGCGGTCCAGGTGTTGGCCAGCGCGGGGGTGGCCGGGGCAGTCAGACAGGCAAGGATCAGAAACTTCCGCATCGCCGTTTCCCTGAATAAGGTCAGCCGTCCTGACATTTCACCTCGGCAGGTCGGTCAACCGCGCCCGACAGGTAGCAGACGGATGCCAGACACATGCCAGACGCTTAACCAATCGTTCATCATTCCGCCGCCACCGCGCCGGTCTGGCTCAGGTAACCAAGGATCGCCTCGGCGGCCTCGCGCCCGTCGCGGATCGCCCAGACCACCAGGCTCGCGCCCCGGACGATATCGCCCGCAGCATAGACGCCGGGCAGGCTGGTCGCGTGGGTGCGGAAATCGGCCTTGATCGTGCCCCAGCGCGTCACCTTCAACTCGGGCACGCCCCAGAGCGTCGGCAGGTCCTCGGGCTCGAAGCCCAGCGCCTGGATCACCAGGTCGGCCGGTTCGACATAATCCGCGCCCTCGATCACTTCCGGTGTCTGGCGACCCGTCGCGTCGGGAGCACCCAGGCGCATCTTCTGCACCATCACACCCTCGACCTCCGTGCCGCCGGTGAACCCCTTGGGCGCGGAAAGCCACACGAATTCAACGCCTTCCTCCTCGGCGTTCTGCACTTCGCGCTGGCTTCCCGGCATGTTCGCCCGGTCGCGGCGGTAAAGGCACTTGACCGACAGCGCACCCTGCCGGATCGCCGTCCGCACGCAGTCCATCGCCGTGTCGCCGCCGCCGATCACCACCACGCGCTTGCCGCTGGCGTTCAGCTCTCCGCTGTCGAACTCCGGCACATCGTCGCCAAAGCCCTTGCGGTTCGACACCGTCAGGTAATCCAGCGCCTTCACGATCCCCTTGGCCCCGACACCAGGGGCTTCGATGTCCCGCGCCTTGTAGACGCCCGTGGCGATCAGGACCGCATCATGCTGGCCCCGGATCGCGTCGAAGGTGATGTCCTCGCCCACGCTGCAATTCAGGACGAAGGTCACGCCCCCGTCCTCCAACTGCGCATTGCGGCGTTCGACCACATCCTTCTCCAGCTTGAAGCCGGGGATGCCATAGGTCATCAGCCCGCCTGCGCGGTCGTAGCGGTCATAGACCGTGACCTGCACGCCCTGCCGCCGCAGCATATCCGCCGCCGCCAGGCCCCCCGGCCCCGCGCCGATGATACCCACCGACTCGGACCGCTCCGCATGGGGACGGATCGGCTTGACCCAGCCTTCCCCCCAGGCCGTATCGGTGATGTATTTCTCGACCGAGCCGATGGTGACGGTTCCATGTCCAGACTGCTCGATCACGCAGTTGCCTTCGCACAGCCGATCCTGAGGGCAGATCCGGCCGCAGATTTCGGGGAAGGTGTTGGTGGCCTGGCTGATCTCATAGGCTTCCTGCAGCCGCCCCTCGGCAGTCAGCTTCAGCCAGTCCGGGATGTTGTTGTGCAGCGGGCAATGCGACTGGCAGTAGGGCACGCCGCACTGGCTGCACCGGCTGGCCTGTTCGGCGGCCTTCTGGTCGGCGTACTCGCGATAAATCTCGTGGAAATCCTGCGCGCGCGAAGATGCATCGCGTTTCTCGGGCATTTCCTTCCCGACGGTGACGAACTTGAGCATCTTCTGCGTGGCCATAGGCTGCGTCCCCTGCATGGTCTTCCGGGACCGAGGGGATACATCTGATCCGCCAACAAGAAAAGTCAGCAGGGCTTACCTATTTATCTCTTTTTTGCCAGATGTGGCAGGATGTCTGACATTTTCATCGCGATTTAGGTCAGCACAGTTTCCGCATCTACTTATTACCCCAGCGAAAGCCCAAGCAAAGCGGCCGAGCCGACGATGATTCGCCACCAGCCAAACAGGGCATAGCCGTTGCGGCTGATGTAGCTGAGGACCCAGCGCACCACGGCTACGGCGGTGATGAAAGCCACAGCGAAGCCCACCGCGATGTCCCAGACCGCACCGAAATCCAGCATGCCGCGGGTCTTGAACAGGTCATAGGCCACCGCGGCGCCCATGGTCGGCAACGACAGCAGGAACGAAAACTCAGCCGCCGCCCGCTTCTCCACGCCCAGCAAAAGCGCCCCCACGATCGTCGCGCCGGACCGGCTCACCCCCGGAACCATGGCAAGGCACTGACAGATCCCGATGACCAGCGACTTGCCAAAAGGCAGGGCCAGCGCATCGTGGTGGATTGGATCGGGCGCGATACGGTCGATTACAAGAAGGATAACGCCCCCCAGGATCAGCATCATAGCGATCAGGCGTGGCGTCTCGAAAAGGACCGTCTTGATGAAATCATGCGCTACCACCCCCACCACCACGGCGGGCAGGAAGGCCAGCAGGACCGAGACGATGGACCTTCGCGCGGCGTCATCGTGCCGGGCGCGCAGGAACAGCCGCAGGACCAATGTCGCATAAACCGAGGTCAGCGCGAGGATCGCGCCAAGCTGGATCACCACCTCGAACGTGTTCCCCTTGCTGTCAAAGCCCAGGAAATGCCCGGCAAGCAGCAGGTGCCCGGTCGAGGAAACCGGCAGAAACTCGGTCAGCCCCTCAAGAAAGCCCAGCAGGGCAGCGATGAACGTCTGGTTTTCCATTTCCTACCTGTCGCGGAATCGTTCGGCGCGCACCGTCCCGTCGGCCTGCACCACACCCCGCATCTCGGCCTGATCACCGATCCGGGGGCGGTCATCCACCCGGGTCTGGCCGTCGATCACGAAGGCCGCGCCATCAATCTCGGCCTCTCCGGTCAGGACCCCGCGCAAGCGGACGAAGCCACCGTCAGGAATCGGGGCTGCAACCCCTTCGGCGTCTGGTGCGCCTTGCGCGATCCAGTCGCGGATCAGGCGGATATCCTCCTCGGGCAGCCAGGGCGGGCCATCGAAGGGCATGCGCGGATCGGCCAGCCCGACGACCCGGCGCCAGATCTCGGACATCTCGGGGTTGCCGGGCAACACGGCCAGCCGATCTCCGCCGTTCAGGATGTTTTCCAGCGTATCAAGCCGCAGCCCCTCAGGCGGGGCGCCCAGCTTGGAGTTGTCCGAGTGGCATTTCACGCAGGCTTTCAGGAAGATCGGCTGCACATCGGGGAACAGCACCGGCTCGCCCGGAGCAGGGCGGCGGCGCTCGGCAACCGGGGGGATCCCGGCACCGCTCCAGACCGGCAGACCGGCCATGACCCAGGCCTCCACCATCGCGATCTGCTCGGGATCCAGGAAGGGCGGTCCATCGAGGGGCATCTGCGGCTCTGCCTCGCCCCGAAGGCGCATGAGAAGCGGGCTTGCCACATCACCCGCCACCACGACCGGCCCGTTCTCGCTACCCGCCAGCACGCCTTCCAGCGTATCCAGCCGCAGGCCCAGCGGGGCATCCTCACCGGAATGGCACACCACGCAGCGATCCAGGAACAGCGCGCCGATCTTGTCAAAATCCTGAGCCGCCCCCGGCCCGGCCAGACAGGCCAGAGCGAGGGCCAGCCGACGCATCAGACCTTCTTCAGGTTCTTGGCCGAATCCTTGATCGCCGCGAACTGGCCCGAGGGGCGGTAACGCCAGAGGTACTCCGGCAGCACAGCCTCCATCGCGGTGGGGGTGATTCCCAGATCGGCCAGCCCCCGCGCGTCGGGCGAAACCACGTTGTCGCGCCGCAGGTTCCGCACCTGGTCGCGGGTGATCATCTTGTTCTCGATCAGACCCAGGGTCACCGCCTGCACCGCGTCGAAGGCGAAGCCCATGATATTGGCCAGGAAGAACGGCACATTGAGCACGGCGCGGCGGCGCTGGATCACCTTCAGCATCCGGCCCATCAGCCCGCGGAAGGTGTCGACCTCTGGCCCGCCGATTTCATAGACGCCGGGGGCCGCCTCGCCCAAAGCTCCCTTGACGGCCGCCTGGGCGACATCATCGACATAGACCGGCTGGAACTTCGTCCCCGCACCCACCACCGGCAAGACCGGACCCATCCGGGTCATCCCGGCGAAGCGGTTGAAGAACTGGTCCTCGGTCCCGAAGATGATCGAGGGGCGCAGGATCACCGCATTCGGAAATGCGGCCAGAACAGCGGCCTCGCCATCGGCCTTCGTGCGGGCATAGTCGCTGTCCGACCGGGCATCCGCACCGATGGCCGAGAGATGCACAAGGTTCGCCACGCCTTCCGAAGCCGCGATCCGAGCGATCCGGCCTGCGCCTTCCGCCTGCACCGCATCGAAGGTGTTCTTCCCCGAGCGATTGAGGATGCCGACGCAGTTCACCACCGCATCCGCCCCATGCATCACGGCCCGGACGCTGGCATCGTCGCGGATGTTGCAGGCCACGGGCTCCACCTGACCCACAACGCCATAGGGGCGGACAAACAGCGCCTCGTTCGGACGGCGCACGGCCACGCGGACCCGCCACCCTTCTTTCGCCATGCGCCGCGCGATGTAGCGGCCGACGAAGCCCGACCCGCCGAAGATGGTGACCAGCTTGCTCATGTGCGCACCTCTGCGAAAGCGCCGAAAAGGCACCGGAAACGTGCCGGATCAATACCCCCCGCGCCGGGGCCGGGCAAGGCAAAACCGGCTGCAAGAAATTTGCACTGCGGGCCGTTGACTCTCCCATTTGGGGCCGTTACATCGCGGCTCACGACATCGCCCAGATGGCGGAATTGGTAGACGCGCTGGTTTCAGGTACCAGTGCCGCAAGGCGTGGAGGTTCGAGTCCTCTTCTGGGCACCACTACCCCAAGGCCGCGTTCCCGCAAGGGGCGCGGCCTTCGGTTTTCCGGGCCTATACAGCGCGTCGCGTTTCGGATAGGTCCCCAGCACGGTCGAGATTCCGCGACTGTGGGCGAGGAGGCCCACACCAGGGGGACAGGGGCCGTTTGGCTTTTATGGGCGCTGGCCGTCCCCCCTTTGGAAAGACATCCATGACGATTGAAAACGTGGCCTCGCCGCTGGCGCAGGCTTTGGCCGACAAGGGCTATGAAACGCTGACCTCGGTGCAAGAGGCCGTGCTGGCCGAAGGCGTTGCGGGCCGCGATGCGCTGGTCTCGGCGCAGACCGGGTCGGGGAAGACGGTGGCCTTCGGCCTGGCGATCGCGCCCGAAATCCTGAACGGTCAGGACGTGCTGCTGTACGCCGACAAGCCCATCGCCCTGGCCATCGCGCCGACGCGGGAACTGGCGCTGCAGGTCGCGCGCGAGTTGGAGTGGCTTTACGCCGGCGCCCAGGCGAAGCTGGCCACCTGCGTCGGCGGCATGGACTACCGCACGGAACGCCGGGCGCTGGAACGTGGCGCGCATATCGTCGTCGGCACCCCCGGCCGGTTGCGCGACCATATCGAACGCGGCTCGCTTGACCTGTCGGGCCTGCGCGCCGTGGTGCTGGACGAAGCGGACGAGATGCTGGACCTGGGCTTTGCCGAGGATCTGGAGTTCATCCTCGCCGCCGCGCCGGAAGATCGCCGCACCCTGATGTTCTCGGCCACCGTGCCGAAAGAGATCGAGAAACTCGCCGGCGAATTCCAGAAGGGCGCGCTGCGCATCCAGGCCCAGGGTGAGGCGAAGCAGCACGTCGATATCGAATACAAGGCGTTTTCGGTGGCCGTGCGCGACCGGGAGCATGCGATTTTCAACGTGCTGCGCTTCTACGAGGCGCGGACCGCCATCGTGTTCTGCAAGACGCGGGTCAACGTGAATCACCTGCTGGCCCGCATGGGCAACCGCGGCTTCCAGGTCGTGGCGCTGTCGGGCGAACTGTCGCAGCAGGAGCGGACCCATGCGCTTCAGGCGCTGCGCGACGGCCGCGCCCGGGTCTGCATCGCGACGGACGTGGCCGCGCGCGGGATTGACCTGCCGGGGCTGGAGCTGGTGATCCATGCCGACCTGCCGTCGAATTCCGAGACGCTGCTGCACCGCTCGGGGCGGACGGGTCGGGCGGGCAAGAAGGGCGTCTCGGCGCTGATCGTGACGCCGGCCGAGTTCAAGAAGGCGCAGCGTTTGCTTGCGGGCGCGAAGGTCGTTGCGGAATGGGGCTCGGCGCCCGGCGCGGATGATGTGCAGGCCAAGGATGATATCCGCATCCTGGAACACCCCGCCCTGACCGCTGCCATCGGCGAAGAGGCCGGAATCGCGGGCGAGCTTCTGGAACAGTTCGGACCCGAGGCACTGGCCGCGGCCTTCGTGCGGCTGTGGCGTGAGGGGAGGTCGGCGCCGGAAGTGCTTTCCACCGACAACCCGATGCCGACCCCGGCCGCTCCGCGGGAACGCGGGGAGTTCGGGCCCTCGGTCTGGTTCCGCATCGGCGTCGGTCGGTCGGGCCGGGCCGAGGCGCGCTGGCTTCTGCCGAAGATCTGCGATGCGGGCAGCATTGCCAAGGACAGCATCGGCGCGATCCGGGTGCGCGAGGAGGAGACCTTCGTCCAGATCGCCGAGGCCGTGGCGGACAAGTTCCGCGGTCAGATCGACCTGGACAAGGGCCTGCTGATGGAGCGAATCGAGGGCGAGCCGGATTTCGACCGCCCACGTTCCGACAAGCCGCGTTTCGAACGTCCGGCGCGGCCGGAACGGGCCGAGCGTCCGGGGCGGGCCGAGAAGCCGGCCTATGCCCCCAAGCCGCCGCGCGTGGTCGAGGAGGACGGAGCCGAGGCTCCGCGAGAGCATACCCCGAAGCCCAAGGCCAAATATGACGACCGTCCCAGGGTGACCCCGTCCGAGGCGCGGCCCGACTGGAAGGCCGACCGCCCGGCGCGGAAGCCCTATGAAGACCGCGCACCCCGGCCCGAGGGGGACGACGAGCGTCCGCGCAAGCCGCGCTGGTCGCCGGACCAGAAGTCCGCGCCTCGGTCTGCCGGGTTCAAGAGCCACGGCGGGTCCCCGGACAAGCCGGGCCGGGCAGCCGGTTACAAGAGCCATGCGGCCTCGGACACCGGCTACAAGCCGAAGTCCGAGGGCTGGAAGCCGCGCGAGCGGTCGGAAGACGGCGAACGACCTGCGCGCAAGCCCTATGCAGGCAAGTCCGAGGGCTACAAGCCCAAGGGCGAATTCAAGCCGCGTGAGGACGGGGACCGTCCGAAAAAGCCCTACGGCCCGAAGGGCGAGGGTTTCCGCCCGCGTGAGGATGGCGACCGGCCCAAGAAGACCTACGCCCCCAAGGGCGACGAGGCGCGGCCTTATGTGAAGCGCGACGGCGCTGGCAAACCCGGCGGGTTCAAAAGCCATGCGGCGGGGGACAGGAAGCCCTTTGACAAGCCGCGCACCGAAAAGCCCCGGACGGATGCGCGTGACACGTCGAAACGCTTTGTCCCGCCGAAAGGCCCGAAACGTTAAGGCAGTCGCCCCGGGTCAAGCCCGGGGCGGGCCAGACGGCGCACCGCCTCGGCATGGGCCAGGGGCGGCAGTGCCAGAACTCCATCCGCCAGGGCCGAGGGCGTGTTGAACCGCAGCTCAGCCCCCAGCCGGTCGCTGACCACCGCCCCGGCGCGGGTGGCGATCAGGCTTCCGGCGGCAATGTCCCATTCCCAGGCCGCGCGCAGGGTCAGCATCCCGTCGAACCGCCCCTCGGCCGCGAGGCAGAGCCGATAGGCGAGCGAGGCGCGGAAATGCCGCTGCACCTCGGGCACGCCGCCGGGCCATTTCTCGGGCGCAAGATTGGCCTTGGTCGTCAGGATTTCCGCACCTTCCAGCCGCTCGCGCCGACTGGCGCGGATCGGCTGGCCGTCGCGCAACGGCGCCGACGTCTCGGAGGCGCAATAAATCCGGTCCAGCGCGGGCAGATAGACCACCGCAGCTGTCACCCGGCCGCGATGCGCCACGGCCAGCGAATGGGCAAAGGTCTCTTCCCCCGCGATGAACGCGCGGGTGCCGTCGATGGGGTCGACGATGAACACATGCTCATGGTCCAGACGCGCGGGGTTGTCCGGCGTCTCTTCCGACAGCCAGCCATAGTCTGGCCGGGCGGACAGAAGCCGCTGCTTCAGCATTTCGTCCACCGCCAGATCGGCTTCGGAGACCGGGCCATGTTCGCCGCCCTTGTCCCAGTGGCGCAGGTCGCCGCGCCAATAGCGCATGGCAATCCGCCCGGCCTCACGCGCGGCCTCGGTCAGCAGGGCCAGGTCACGCGCCGGCAATTGTCATCCCGTCGATCAGGATCGAGGGCACCCGCGTAGACAGATGCGGCCTGGCGTCGTTAGCCGGGATGATCCGCAACAGCATGTCCCGCAGGTTGCCTGCGATGGTGCATTCGTGGACGGGATGGGAAAGCTCGCCGTTCTCCACCCAGAAGCCCGCTGCGCCGCGGGAATAGTCGCCGGTCGTCGGATTGATGGTCGAGCCGATCATCGAGGTGATCAGAAGCCCCGTCCCCATGTCGCGGATCAGGTCGGCCCGGCTGCGCGCGCCCTGGGTCAGGTCAATGTTCGTCGTGGACGGCGACGGCGGCGCGCTGGTGCCGCGGAAGGCGTTGGCCGTGGACGGCATCCCCAGCTTGCGCCCCGTTGCCAGGTCCAGCACCCAGCCGGTCAGCACGCCATCGGCCACGATCTCGCGCCGCCGGGTCGCCAGCCCCTCGCCGTCGAAGGGGCGCGAGCTGCCGATGCGGGGGCGATGCGGATCCTCGATCAGGGCGATGCCTGCAGGCAGGACCGGCTTGCCCAGCAGATCGCGCGCCCAGCTGGAGCCCCGCGCAATCGAGGTGCCGTTGATCGCCGACAGCAGATGCCCGACCAGCGAGGCCGCGACGCGTTCGTCATAGACCACAGGGAAAGTCCCCGTCCGCGGCTTGACCGAGCCGACACGCTGCAGCGCACGTTCGGCGGCCAGACGGCCGATCTCCTCGGCCGAGGGCATGTCGGCGGCATAGACCCGCCCCTCGCCCGCATAGTCGCGCTGCATCTCGGTGCCCTGCCCCGTGAAGGCCACCGCCGAGAGCGAGGTCGAGGTGCGGCCATAGCCGCCCGAGAAACCGTTGGTCGCTGCCATATGCAACTGGCGGCGGCTATAGGCGGCGGCGGCTTCGACCTGCGTGATCCCCTTGGCCTCAAGCGCCGCCGCTTCGACGGCGCGGGCCGCGGCGTCCAGAGTGGCCGCACCGGGCTCGTGAGCCGGATCGGCCAGGTCCAGTGCTGCCAGATCCCAGCCTTGCGCCAGTTGGTCGGGGTCTGCCAGACCGGCCGTCGGGTCCACCGGCGCCTCGCGCGCCATGGCCACGGCCCGTTCCGCCAGTGCCGTGATCGTCGCCGCCGAACTGTCCGAGGCGGAGACGCAAGCCTGTCGCCCGCCCATCAGGACGCGCAGCCCGATCTCTACCCCTTCGGACCGTTCCGCCTGCTCCAGCGCGCCCTTGCGGATCTCGATCGAAAGGGCCGTGCCGGAAACCGCCAGCGCGTCCGCCGCCTCGGCCCCCGCCTTGCGGGCCGCGTCCAGAAGCGCCGAGGTGAGATCGGAAAGGTCAGGCGTCATGGCTCAGTCCCGCAATCGTGTGGGGCTGAGGTAGTCCGGCGCGGCCCCCGGTGCAAGCCTTGGGGCGCGCGCCGCACGGTCACTGCAGCGGCTGGCCGTTGGCGAAGACGCCACCATCGCGGAACTCGATGGCCGAGACGACCTCGTCCGCAGTGCTGCCAGGACGGGTGAACATCCCCAGCATCATGCGAAAGCCCATCGCCTCTTCGCCGGGCAGGAAGCCCAGGGCGATCAGGTTGTCGATCAGCTTGTGCACGCCCCGGATCGTCACGTCGATCTTGCCAGCGGGTTCCGGCACGCCACCGAAGCTGTTCAGTTGGCTGTTGTCGAAGGTCAGTGCCCCGGTCGCCGCGACCTCGGCCCCTGCGGCCTTGACCCGGACTTCGCTCAGATCCAGCGAATCGATCCGGCCAGGGGTCTCGATCTGCTCAAGATCGATGGCAGGGTCCGTGATATCCTGAGTCCACAGGCCCTTGCCCTTGACGTCAAAGACAAAGCTGGCCGGATCGCGCGATAGCAGTACGCCGGGGTCGACCAGGCCCCAGATATCCTCGGAGACGGTAAAGTCGATGAACCGGGTGGTGAACGAGAAATCCTGCGGGGTCTCGGATTTCGAGGCAGGCATCATGATGCCGAAGCCGAATTCGGACAGGCCGATCTTGACCTCGGGGAAGGGGATTTCCGGGCCCGAGGCGGTCAGCGAAAGCCCGGTCAGGCTGGTGCCGTAATCCACCTGCGCCTTGTCCAGCGCCAGGGTGAAACCGCCACCCGTGGCCGCGATGCTGGCCTGCACCGGACCCGAGGCGTCCGTCACGTCCAGATCGGCCGACAGCGCGCCAAAGCTGAATGTGCTATCCATGGCGAAGCCGCTGTTCAGCGCGGTGGCCATGTTCGCCATGATCTCGGCGCCCGGGAAATTCCCCTTGGTCGCGCCCTTCAGGTCGGCGACGGACAGCGTAAGGGTGCCGCCGCCCGTGCCCTCCTTGTCCTTGCCGGCGACGTTAACGGCAAGGCTGGCGGCCGTGAAACTGCTGTCCAGCTGCGCCTCTTCTCCGTTGCGCACGACCAGATACTTCGCCGCAAGATCGGACAGGGTCATCTCGACCTGGGTGTCCAGCTTCTGTCCGTCCTGGTCGATGATCTCGTCCAGAGTCACGCTGCTGGTGGGTGCGGCAAAGTCATAGCTCGTCTCGGTGGCGCTGCCGCCAGCTGTGATGACCAGGCCAGGCTGGCTGACCGTCAGCCTGATCGACTCCGGTCCGTCGTCATCCTCGGGGAAGGCCAGTTGCATAGGATAGCTTTCGGACATGGTCACGGCGACGGTGCCGTCACCGTTGTCCTTGAACGCCAGCCTGTCGATGCTGACCGATGCGCTGCCACCCAGATCGTCGGTGTGGGTCACGACCAGCCCGCTGACCTCCAGCGTATCGCCGTTGCGCGCGGTCCCGCCAACCGTCAGGTCCTGTCCAGCCGACGTCACAAGAGCCTGCCAGCTGTCCCAAACTTCTTCCGGCGTGACGGCGTGGGCCGCCGACGCGCTGAACACAAGGGCAAGGGCGCTGCTGCACGCCAGGGTCCGGGTCATGGCCAAGCCTTTCCAGTTGAAGTTCCTGGCGCATCCTTTCTATGACCAGCCAAGGCGTCAAGGAAATCCGGGGCGCCGTCGGGTCAGGATAGCCGGAGGCAGGATGATCGGCGTGACGGAAAGTGGCGGCTGCACGATCCTGCGGCTGGAGCGGGCGGAGAAAGCAAATGCCCTCACAGAGGCGATGCTGGACCGGATCGCCCAGGCGGTCGGCGCGGCGCGGACCCCGGCCTTGATCCTGACGGGCGCGGGCAAGGTCTTCTCGGCCGGGGCGGATCTGGACGGGATGAAGGCGGGTCTTGGCCTCTCCCCGGCGTGGGAGGCGGCCTCGGGGGCTGTCGCCCGGTATCCGGGCCTGACGATAGCCGCGCTGAACGGTACCCTGGCAGGCGGGGCCATGGGAGTGGCGCTGGCCTGCGACCTGCGTCTGGCGGTGCCTTCGGCCCAGTTCTTCTACCCCGTCATGCGCCTTGGCTACCGCCCGCAACCCTCGGACCCCGGCCGCCTTGCCGCGCTGATCGGCCCGTCGCGGGCGAAGATGCTCCTGCTGGCCGGTCAGCGGATCGATGCCGAGACGGCCCTGGCCTGGGGCCTGATCGACCGGATCGCCCAGCCCGAGGCGCTGATGGACATGTCAATGTCGCTGGCAGAGGCGGCACTCGGGGCGGATCCGGGGCACGTTCACGCCCTGAAACGCATGACAAACGGGGAAGCGCCATGACGAACAGCTATGACAAAGGCCGCCTTAACCTGCCCTTCGTCGGAATATCGACCTTCGGCAAGAACCCCTACCAGCCCGACTGGTCGAAGATCGACGCCGACTTCGCCATCCTCGGCGCGCCCTTCGACTTCGGCACCCAGTTCCGCGCCGGCGCCCGCTTCGGCCCCCGTTCGATCCGCGAGGCCTCGACGCTGTTCTCCTTCGGCCATGCCGGGGCCTATGATCACGAAGACGACGTCACCTACCTGGAAGGCGTCCGTATTCTGGATATCGGCGATGCCGACATCGTCCACACCGACACCGAAACCTCGCACGCCAACATCGAAACCGGAGTCCGCGCCATCCTCGCCGCCGGGGCGGTTCCGGTGGTGCTGGGGGGCGACCACTCCATCAACATCCCCTGCATCCGTGCCTTCGCGGGCCGCCCGCTTCACATCGTCCAGATCGACGCGCACCTCGATTTCGTCGACGTGAGGCACGGCGTCCGCCACGGCCACGGCAACCCGATGCGCCGCGCCGCCGAACAGGACCACGTCAAGGGCATCACCGCCCTTGGCATCCGCAATGTCTCCTCCACCGCCAAGGACGGGTACGAGGCCGCCCGAGCGATGGGCGACGACATCCTCTCGGTCCGCCAGATGCGCAAGCTGGGGGTCGAGGCCACGCTCGCCCGCATCCCCAAGGACGTCGACTACTATCTGACGCTGGATATCGACGGCTTCGATCCCTCCATCGCCCCCGGCACCGGCACCCCCTCGCACGGCGGGTTCCTCTATTACGAGGTGCTGGAGCTGATCGACGGCCTGACCAAGCAGGGCAACATCATCGGCATCGACCTGGTCGAGGTCGCCCCTGACTACGACCACTCCGGCATGACCGCGATCCTGGCCGCGCAGATCCTGCTGAACACGATCGGGCGCATCGCCCATAACCGGAGGTAAGCCGTGGAGCGGGTCCAGGACTGGCTGCAACAGGCCTCTGACACCGCGGTGGGCTGGCTCTCCTCGCCGGCCGCCCTGTCGCAGTTCGGCCTCCTGCTCCTGGCCTATTTCGCCGCCCGCCTGCTGGCCCGCCGCTTCTCACCCGTCATCGAACGCACACTGACCCCGAAGCCCGAGGCGGCGCACATCGTCGCCCGCCTCCGCCGCTTCGTCCTCCTCTTCCTGCCCCTCCTCCTCCCCCTCCTCGCCTACGCCTTGACTGCCGTGGGCGAGGGCCTGACCCGCGCCACTTTCGGCACGGGCGGGGTGATCGCCTTCGGCAAGCGCGTCTTCCTCTTCCTCGCCGCGCTGGAGCTTGTCCGCAAAGTCCTGCCCCCCGGCTTCCTGAAACTGATGGGCCGCTACGTCCTCCTCCCGGTCATGGTGCTGCACGTGATGGGAGTGCTTGACGACGTCACCACCTACCTCGACGCCGCGCAGGTGAACCTCGGCAACATCCAGTTCACCGTGCTGGCCCTGATCCGCGGCCTGATCGCCGGGTCGCTTCTGTTCTGGCTGGGAAGCTGGTCCAACCGCCAATCCGCCGGTTACCTCAAGGCCCAGCAAGACCTTCGCCCCGCCACCCGCGAACTGGCCATCAAGGCCAGCGAGGTCGCCATCTTCGGCGCGGCCTTCCTGCTTCTCATGTCGATCATGGGCATCGACCTCACCGCCGTCGCCGTCCTGGGCGGTGCCTTGGGCGTGGGGATCGGCCTCGGCTTGCAGCAGATCGCCGCCAACTTCGTCTCGGGCATCATCCTCCTGCTGGAAGGTCAGACCACCGTCGGTGACTACGTCGAACTCGACGGGGGCGAGAAGGGCACCATCGTCAAGATGACCGCCCGGGCCTGTGTGCTGGAGACGTTCGACGGCAAGTGGATCGTCGTCCCGAACGAACACTTCATCACGTCGCGCGTCGTCAACTACTCCGACCAGGGCAGCGCCAACCGCTACGAGGCCCTGTTTTCAGTCAGTTACGAGACCGACATCAACATCGTGCCCGATATAATCGAGCGCTCGGTTTCCAAACTCCCCTTCGTCCTGCAATCCCCCGACGGCCCGGATTGCGAGCTTCGGGGCTTCGGGGAGTCCTCGGTAGACTTCGCCGTCGAATACTGGGTCGCCGGGATCGACGACGGCAAGAACAAGTACGGCTCCCCGGTCCTTTTCGCCATCTGGAACGCGCTGAAAGAGGCCGGGATCGAGATGCCCTACCCCCACCGCGTCGTCGAACTCCGCAATGCCTCCGCAGCCTGAGGCCGCCTCAGATGCCCTCGTCATCGGCGCCGGTCCCGCTGGCCTGATGGCCGCCGAGGAACTGGCGAAGGCCGGGGTGCAAACCCTTGTCGTCGAAGGAAAACCCACCGTCGCCCGCAAGTTCCTGATGGCCGGGAAATCCGGCCTGAACGTCACCAAGGACGAGGAATGGGAGGCTTTCGTCTCCCGCTACGACTGCCCCCACCTCCGCCCGATCCTGCAGCACTTCGGCCCGAACGAAGTGCAAGACTGGTGCCGCGCGCTTGGACAAGAGGTCTTCACCGGCTCTTCCGGCCGGGTCTTCCCCGTGGCGATGAAAGCCTCGCCCCTGTTAAGAGCGTGGTTCAACCGACTGATCTCCCAAGGCGTCGAAATCCGGACCCGCTGGCGCTGGACCGGCTTTGACGGCGCCGCCCTGACCTTCGCCACCCCCACCGGACCCCAGAGCCTGACGCCCAAGGTCACCATCCTCGCCCTTGGCGGCGCAAGCTGGCTACGCCTCGGCTCTGACGGCGCCTGGGTCCCGTGGCTGCGCGGGAAGGGCGTCCAGATCACCGACTGGAAACCCGCCAACATGGGCTTCCGCGTCGACTGGTCGCCGCACATGACCCCGTACTTCGGCCAGCCGGTCAAGGGCATAGCCCTGATCGCAGGCCCCCACCGAGAACGCGGAGAGTTCGTCATCTCGGCCAAAGGCATCGAAGGCGGCGGTATCTACAGTATCTACAGACCCCTCCGCGAGGGGGCGGGGCTTGCTCTTGACCTCCTTCCCGACCTGGCGGCGGAAGAAATCGCCCGCCGCCTTGCCAGGATGAAACCCGGCGACAGCACCGCAAACCGCCTGCGCAAACTCGGCCTCGACCGCACCCGGACCGCCCTGGTGATGGAGTTCGCGCGGACCGAGCCCTTCGCGCATCTCAAGGACCTGCCCATCCCGCTGCAGGGCCCGCGGCCCCTGGACGAAGCCATCTCCGTCGCCGGAGGCATCGCGTGGGACGCCCTGAGCCCCGACCTGGAGCTGAAAGCCCTCCCGGGCACC
>JBKHWC010000002.1:0-116571 GCA_046569765.1 Alphaproteobacteria bacterium
GTGTGAAGACGAAGCACCCGATCGTGGTGACGAACTGGACCAACGAAGAGGGCGCGCGGTTCGCCCCGGCCATGCTCGCCTCGGGCGTCTTCGCGGGCATCCATACGGAGGAATACGCGAAGTCGAGGAAGGACCTGGACGGCAAGGTCTTCGGCGAGGAACTGGCCCGCATCGGCTGGGTCGGCGACGAGAAGGTCGGCGCGCGGAAGATGCACGCGATGCTGGAGCTGCACATCGAGCAGGGCCCGATCCTGGAAGCCGAAGGGAAAGAGATTGGCGTCGTGACCCACGGCCAGGGCCTCTGGTGGCTGGAGATCACCCTGACCGGCAAGGACGCCCACACCGGCTCCACCCCCATGAACATGCGGGTCAATGCAGGCCTTGGGATGGCGCGGATCACCGAACGCGTCCACCAGATCGCGATGAGCCACCAGCCGAATGCCGTGGGCGCGGTGGGGCAGGTGAAGGTTTTTCCTAACAGTCGCAACGTGATACCGGGCAAAGTTGTGTTCACGGTCGACATCCGGTCCCCCGAACAGGCCAAGCTCGACGCGATGAAGGCCGAAGTCATCCGCGCCGCCCATGCGGTGGCGAAGGAGCTGGGGCTGGGGTGCGAGATCGAGGATGTGGGCCACTTCGACCCCGTCACCTTTGACCCCGGCCTTGTGAAGATCGTCCGCCAAAGCGCTGAAAAGCTGGGCTATTCGCACATGGACATCGTCTCGGGCGCCGGCCACGACGCCTGCTGGATCAACCGCGTCGCGCCCACGGTGATGGTGATGTGCCCCTGCGTGGATGGGCTGTCGCACAACGAGGCCGAGAAGATCACTCCGGAATGGGCGGCGGCGGGGACGGACGTTCTCCTCCACGCCTGCCTTGAGGTGGCGGAGGTGGTGGGGTGAGTGCAGCGCTGTCCATCCTCTTCTTGAATGGTGTCTTTGGAGAGACCTGGCAGGGGTTTCTATACCCTGATCGCGGTGACCTGACGCGCCATGTTGAATTGGGTGCCTTTGCTTCGCTCGAGAAGTGTCGATCGAGCGCTATGCAAATCATTGGCGCAGCCGGTTGGCCCGACGCCACTTGGGAATGTGGCCTGAATTGCGAGCCTCCTTCAACGGATGGCGGGCTTTGGGTCTGTGAGACGACTTCGGAGTAGGGAGCGCATAGAATGGCCAGCACCATCATCAAGAACGGCACCGTCGTCACCGCCGACCTTACCTACAAGGCGGATGTGCGGGTGGAGAACGGGGTGATCACCGAGATCGGGCAGGGCCTCAAGGGCGGCACCGAACTCGACGCGACCGGCTGCTACGTCATGCCCGGCGGGATCGACCCGCATACGCATCTGGAGATGCCTTTCATGGGCACCTACTCGGCGGATGATTTCGAGAGCGGCACGCGGGCGGCGCTGAGTGGCGGGACCACGATGGTCGTGGACTTCATCCTGCCGGGGCAAGGCCAGGACCTGATGGATGCGGCCAAGGTCTGGTCGAACAAGTCCACTCGGGCCACCTGCGATTACTCCTACCACATGGCCGTCACCTGGTGGGGCGAGAAGGTCTGGCAGGGCATCGAGGAGTCTGCCAAGGCGGGCATCACCAGCTTCAAGCATTTCATGGCCTACAAGGGCGCGCTGATGGTGAACGACGACGAGTTGTTCAACTCCTTCCGCCGGGTGGGGGATGTCGGCGGTCTGGCGATGGTCCATGCCGAGAACGGCGATGTGGTGGCGGAACTGACGGCGAAGCTGCTGAAGGAAGGCAACACCGGCCCGGAGGGCCATGCCTATTCCCGCCCCCCGCAGGTCGAGGGCGAGGCCACCAACCGCGCGATCATGATCGCCGACATGGCGGGCGTGCCGCTTTACGTCGTCCACGTCTCTTGCGAGGATGCGCATGAGGCGATCCGCCGGGCGCGGCAGCAGGGCAAGCGGGTCTGGGGTGAGCCCTTGATCCAGCACCTGACGCTGGACGAAAGCGAATACTTCCACCCGGACTGGGACCACGCTGCTCGCCGCGTCATGTCGCCGCCGTTCCGCAACAAGCAGCATCAGGACAGCCTCTGGGCCGGGCTGATGTCCGGTAGCCTCTCTTGCGTGGCGACCGACCATTGTAGCTTTACCACGGAGCAGAAGCGCTTCGGTCTCGGCGACTTCTCGAAGATCCCGAACGGGACGGGGGGGCTGGAGGACCGGATGCCGATGCTCTGGACCCACGGGGTGGGAACCGGGCGGCTGACGCCGAATGAATTTGTCGCCGTAACCTCAACCAATATCGCGAAAATCCTGAACTGCTACCCGAAGAAGGGCGCGGTCCTGGTGGGGGCGGATGCGGACCTGGTGGTCTGGGACCCGGAGAAGGAAAAGACCATCGGCGCGGCCAGCCAGCAGTCGAAGATCGACTACAACGTCTTCGAGGGCCAGAAGGTGAAGGGCCTGCCCCGGTTCACTCTGACCCGCGGCCATGTCGCGATCCACGATGGCGAGGTGCGCACACAGGAAGGACACGGCAAGTTCGTCGCCCGCGAGGCGCGGCCGGCGGTGAACCGCGCGCTGACCCAGTGGAAGGACCTGACCGCGCCGCGTCCGGTGGAGCGGTCGGGCATCCCTGCAACGGGGGTGTAAGCGGTGTCAGGGCTCTCCAGGTTCGCTTTCCTCGTCGTCCGGGACAAGGGGCGAGAAGGCGATCACCGGGGTGTCGAAATGGACGTCGTCCAGGTCCTCGGGCGCGGGGGCGAAGGCGAGGGTCGTCTGCAAGGCGTTGAAAAGCATGGCGGTCCTCCTTTCCGGGCAAAGGTGGGGGCGGGGACCAAGTTTCGCATGGGACGGCAACGGGAATGTGAAGGCCCGCGGGGACGCGGGGAAACCGAAGGGGCGTTGGGGTGAAGGACACGATGAGCCTGGACCGGCCGGTGATAGAGGCGAAGGGGCTGGACCTGGTTTTCCAGACGGCGGATGGGCCGGTGCAGGCGTTGAAGGACGTCAATCTGACCATCAACCGGGGCGATTTCGTCAGCTTCATCGGGCCAAGCGGCTGCGGGAAAACGACTTTCCTGCGCTGCATCGCGGCGCTGGAGCGGCCGACCTCGGGCGTGCTGACGGTTAACGGACTGTCGCCGGATGAGGCGCGGCGGAAGCGGGCCTATGGCTATGTCTTCCAGGCGGCGGGGCTGTATCCCTGGCGGACGATTGCCGGGAACATCAAGCTACCCCTTGAGATCATGGGATTTTCCAAGGCCGAGCAGGAAGAGCGGACGGCGCGGGTGCTGGAGCTGGTGGAGCTGAAGGGCTTTGGCAAGAAGTTCCCCTGGCAGCTGTCGGGGGGCATGCAGCAGCGGGCCAGCATCGCCCGGGCGCTGGCCTTCGACGCGGATATCCTTCTGATGGACGAGCCCTTCGGCGCGCTGGACGAGATCGTGCGGGACCGGCTGAACGAGGAGGTCCTCAAGCTATGGGCGCGGACCGGGAAAACCATTGGATTCGTTACACATTCCATCCCCGAGGCTGTCTATCTTTCAACCAAGATCGTGGTCATGTCACCCCGTCCTGGGCGGATCACCGATGTCATCGACTCGCCT
Source organism: Alphaproteobacteria bacterium (assembly GCA_046569765.1). GTDB lineage: Bacteria > Pseudomonadota > Alphaproteobacteria > Rhodobacterales > Rhodobacteraceae > Tabrizicola. Next base: position 3,577 of record JBKHWC010000002.1, read on the forward strand.
TTGCCGAAGGAGCGGCCGCTGGATATCCGTGACAGCCGCGAGTTCATCGAGATCGCCCATCGCGTCCGCGAAGGGCTGAGGGCCGGTCATCATGAAGACTAGGTTCAACGTCTGGCATCTGTCTGGCAGGCGTCTGGCATTCGTCCAGACGCCGGATGGCGCCGTTCGGCGGGATGAGGGTGCGGCATGGGCGTGACCTCGTTCCTTTGGCTGGGGGCGGCGACGGTGGTTTTCGTCGCGGCGAATGGCGTGCTCAAGGTCTATGCGACCAAGGGGCAGGTCCCGGTCCTGATCGGGGCGCTGGCCATGTTCTGCCTGGGCAACTGGCTGATGGTCCAGGTGATGAAGGCGAACGGCCTTGGGCTGGCCATCGCCCTGTCGGCGATCTTCCAGCTGGTCGCGATCTCGGTCATGGCGATCTTCATCTTTGGCGAGCGGCCGACGGGGTTGCAGCTGGCCGGAATGGCGCTTGGCGTTGTCGCGGTGGCGATGATCGCCTGGCCGACGGGGGTGAGGCAATGAACCGGGCGCTTCCTGTCCTGACTGTCCTTCTGGGGATCATCGTCATCTGGTACGCTGCCGCGGTCTGGATGAACGCGACCTGGGTGTTCGACCAGGCCGAGCGGTCGGGAACTCCGGTCACCTGGGCCGAGGTCATCCCGCAGACCATGGCGCAGGACCGGCCGCTGCTTCCGCCGCCGCATCAGGTGGGGGCCGAGCTGTGGAAGGGCCTGTTCGGGCAGGCCATCACCTCGAAGCGGAGCCTTGTCTACCACGCCTATGTCACCTTCAAGGGCACGATGATGGGCTTTGGACTGGGGATCGTCACGGGCGTCCTGCTGGCGATGGCCATCGTCCGCTTCCGGGTGATGGACATGAGCGTGATGCCCTGGGCGATCATCAGCCAGACCATCCCCATCGTCGCGCTGGCGCCGATGATCATCACGCTATCCAGCCAGTTGGGCCTGACCGGGCGCGACGTGCCGAAGGCGATCATCGCGGCCTATCTGTCGTTCTTCCCGGTGCTGGTCAGCATGGTGAAGGGCTTGCGTGCGCCGGATCAGATGCAGCTCGACCTGCTGAAAACCTATGGTGCGAGCGAGATGGAAACCTTCCTGAAGCTGCGCCTGCCTGCCTCGATGCCGTATTTCTTCGCCTCGCTGAAGGTGGCGGTGGCCGCTTCGCTGGTGGGGACCATCGTCGGAGAGCTGCCGACCGGGGCCATCGAGGGGCTGGGCGCGCGGATGCTGATCGGCAGCCAGTTCGGCGAGCCCCTGATCATGTGGGCGGCGCTGTTCGCGGCGGCGATCCTGGCGGGGCTGCTGATCCTGGTCGTGGGCGTCGTCGAGCGGCTGGCCCGCAAGCGGATGGGGGTGCCGGCATGAGCGCGCTTTGGCTTGCCATCGGCTTCTGGCTTGCGGCCTGGGCGTTCAACGTCTGGCTGGCGGGCAGCAATGTGTCAAAGACCAGAGCGGGTCGGGCCCTGGTGCCGGTTCTCTTCGGGGTGACGGTGCTCGTCCTTTGGGAGGGGCTGGTGCGCGGCCTTGGCGTCGCGCCGGTGATCCTGCCCGCGCCCAGCGTCATCGCCGCGAAGATCGCCGTGGAGGTGCCGACGCTTTGGCAGGACTTCGCCCAGACCATCCTGAAGGGCGCGATCCCCGGCTTCCTGATCGGGGCGGGCGCGGCCTTCCTGACCGCCATCGCCATCGACCGTAGCCCCTTCCTGCAACGCGGCCTTCTGCCGATTGGCAACTTCGTCGCGGCGCTGCCCATCGTCGGCCTCGCGCCCATCCTGGTGATGTGGTTCGGCTTCGACTGGCAGTCCAAGGCGGCGGTCGTGGTGGTGATGGTCTTCTTCCCGATGCTGGTGAACATCGTCGCGGGCCTGCAGGCCTGCGACCGGATGCAACGCGACCTGATGTCGACCTGGGGGGCGAGCTATCTGCAATCGCTGGTCAAGCTGCGGATTCCGGCGGCGATGCCCTTCATCTTCAATGGGCTGAAAATTGCATCGACTCTGGCCCTGATCGGGGCCATCGTTGCGGAATTCTTCGGCAGTCCGATCTATGGCATGGGCTTCCGCATCTCGACCGAGGTGGGGCGGCTTGGCCTGGACATGGTTTGGGCCACCATTGCGGTTGCGGCCCTGGCGGGGTCGGTCTTCTACGGGCTGATCACGCTGATCGAACGCTGGGTGACCTTCTGGCACCCGTCGCAACGGCATTAACAAAGGCCCCTGAAGGGGCTCAACATGGGAGTACGAAGATGAAGAGACTGATCACGGCGGCCTTCCTGGCGGCTCTGGCCGGCCAGGCCAGCGCCGAGGATGTGAAGCTGCAGCTGAAATGGGTCACCCAGGCTCAGTTCGCGGGCTATTACGTCGCACAGGCCAAGGGCTTTTACGAGGAAGAGGGGCTGAACGTCACCATCCTGCCGGGCGGGCCGGACATCGCTCCGACCCAGGTGATCGCGGGCGGTGGCGCCGATGTGATGGTCGACTGGATGCCGGCGGCGCTGGCCGCGCGCGAGAAGGGCCTGCCGCTGGTCAACATCGCGCAGCCGTTTGCCTCTTCGGGGATGATGCTGACCTGCCTGAAGGAAACCGGGATCACCTCGCCGGCCGATTTCCCCGACAAGACCCTGGGCGTCTGGTTCTTCGGCAACGAATATCCGTTCCTGAGCTGGATGAGCCAGCTTGGCCTCAAGACCGATGGTTCGCCCGGCGGGGTGACGGTGTTGAAGCAGGGCTTCAACGTCGATCCGCTGCTGCAGAAGCAGGCGGCCTGCATCTCGACCATGACCTACAACGAATACTGGCAGGTGATCGACGCGGGCCTCACGCCCGAGGATCTGGTGACCTTCAAGTACGAAGACCAGGGCGTCGCAACGCTGGAGGACGGGCTTTATGTGCTGGAGGACCGGCTGGCCGATCCCGCCTTCCAGGAGACGATGGTCAAGTTCGTCCGCGCCTCGATGAAGGGGTGGAAGTACGCCGAAGCGAACCCGGACGAAGCGGCGATGATCGTGCTGGACAACGACCAGACCGGCGCGCAGACGGAACAGCATCAGAAGCGGATGATGTCCGAGGTGGCCAAGCTGACCGCAGGGTCGAATGGCGCGCTGGACGTGGCGGCGGCCGAGCGGACGGTGGCCTCGCTGCTGTCGGGCGGTTCGGACCCGGTGATCACCAAGGCGCCGGAAGGGGCCTGGACCAGCGTCATCACCGACGCGGCTCTGGCGCAGTAACCGTTCGACTTTTCTGAAACGGGCGGGCGCGGCCTTGGGTCGCGTCCGCTTTTTCTTTACCTTCAGCCGCTTTACTGCCCTCGAAAAGGGGCACGGGATGCAGGCGATCTGGATTGCGGTGGGGGCAGTGGTGCTGGGATTGCTGGCGACTGTCTGGTGGCAAGGCTTCGCCGAACCACCCGAGCTGTTGCATGGCACCACTTCGGCCGAGGCTGAGGCGGCCTATTGCCTGGCGGTGGCGGAACGGATCTCCGAGATCACCGGGGGGCGCGGCGAGGCGCGGCTTGAGGCGCATCTGGACGAACAGGTGGCCTTCTGGCGCGTGCGGGCCGGGTCCAGGCCGGGGCAGGGGCGCGTGGCGCTGGCGCGGGATACGAATGTCCCCGGCGTGAATGAAGGCGCGCATTTGCATCTGGCGGTGCAGGACTGCGCGCATCGGGCCGTGGCTTTCTATGGTCACCGTTTCGCGGCCTTTGACTAGACAGCGGTTGTAAAGGTTCACAACCGCTGTAAATCTGGCGGGCGGAGGGACCCGATGCCGCTATCCGCCCTGACGGGAACCAAGCTGCGCGAACGACGGCTGGCGGCGGGGCTGCGCCAGGCGGATGTGGCGGGCGCTGCGGGGATCTCGGCCAGTTATCTCAACCTGATCGAGCACAACCGCCGCAACGTCACGCGCCAGGTGATGGAACGTCTGGCCGACGCCCTTGGCCTGGACCGGGCCGCGCTGATGGAGGGGCAGAACCCCGCCCTTCTGGAAGAGCTGCGCGCGTCGGCGGCGCGCGGGGGGCTTGACCCGGAAAGCCTGGATCGGCTGGAGGAATTCGTCGACCGTTTCCCCGGCTGGGCGGGCCTTGTGGTGCGGCTTGGGGCCAAGGTCCAGACGCTGGAGCGCGCAGTCGAGGCGCTAAATGACCGCATGTCGCATGACCCGCATCTGAGCCAGGCGCTGCATGAGCTGTTGTCCTCGCTCTCCTCGGTCCGCGCCACGGCGGCGATCCTGGCCGATACCGAGGATCTGGAGCCGGACTGGGCGGCGCGATTTCACCAGAACCTGCATCACGACAGCGAACGGCTGGCTGCCGGGGCCGAGGCGCTGGTGGCCTATCTGGACAGCGGTGGCGAGCAGGCGGAACAGGGCATCGCCTCGCCGCAGGAAGAGGTCGAGGACTGGCTGCGCGGGCGCGGCTGGCGGTTGAGCGATGCTGAACTGGCGGAGGGGCTGGAGGGCGAGATCGCGGGGCTGCAGGCCTCGGCGGCGCGGGTGCTGGCGCGGGCCCTGGTGGCGCGGGCGGCGGCGGATGCGCGGGCCATGCCCGAACCAGCCCTGCGCCTGGCGCTGGCCGAGCTTGGCCCCGACCCCCTGGCCCTGGCCGGGCGCCTTGCGGTCGAGCCGCTCGCGGCGATGCGCAGGCTTGCCTGCCTGCCCGACCTGGGCGCAGGACTGGTCTTGTGCGATGCCTCGGGGACGCTGACCTTCCGCAAGCCCGCGGCGGATTTTCCTCTGCCGCGTTTCGGGGCGGCCTGTCCGCTCTGGCCGCTGTACGCGGCGCTGGCCCGACCGCAGCAGCCAGTCGAGACCCGGGTCGAGATTGCGGGGCAAGCCGGGCGGCGGCATCGGGTGATCGCGGTTTCGGCGCTGCGGTATCCCCTGGGCCTGCGCGGACCAGAGTTGCGCGAGGCCGGGATGCTGATCCTGCCGGATGAGGGCGCGGGGCCGGTCCTGCCGATCGGCTCCAGCTGCCGGGTCTGCCCGCGCGGGGCCTGCGTGGCGCGCCGCGAACCCTCGATCCTGACGGTCGAGGCCTGAACGACGGCGGGCTGTAGCAACGTCGGTTTTGACATGGACGCCCGATCCGCTGATAGTGATCCCAAGGGCAGCGCAAGCCTGCCGGGGGGAAATCTGTGGGACGGCATGTGCTTCTGGTGGAGGATGAGGCGAATATCGCCGAGGCGATCCGCTTCATCCTGACCCGTGACGGATGGCGGGTGTCGCATCTGGTCGACGGGGCCCAGGCTTTGGCGCAGGTGCGGCAGGACCCGCCCGATCTGCTTATCCTGGACCACATGCTGCCGGGAATGTCCGGGCTGGAGGTGCTGGCCGCGCTGCGCGCCGATCCGGGCACGCGCAGCCTGCCGGTGATGGTCCTGACCGCGCGCGGCCGCGACCGTGAGGCGGCCGAACGCGCCGGGGCCGACCGTTTCATGTCCAAGCCCTTCTCCAACGCCGAGATCCTGGCCGAGGTCCGGGCGATGATGGGCAGCTGATGCGCCCGCCCCGACGCCCGTTGTTCCTGGCCCGCGCGCCCTACAAGCGGCGCAGGCTGCGCGATGCGGCGCGGCTGCTGCCGGTGCTGGGGGCGCTTCTGCTGATCCTCCCTCTGCTCTGGACGCCCGAGGCGGAGGTTGCGCTTCGGGCCCGGGATGTGGCCTATTTCTTCCTGGTCTGGGTCGGGCTGATCGCCCTGGCCGCCGCCTTCGCCCCCGGCCTGCGCGCGGGCGAGGGTGGCGACGAGGAGGAGGATTGAGGTGCAGTTCAACCTCCTGGTCGCGGCCTGCCTGCTCTATGTGATCTTCCTGTTCACCGTGGCCTTCCTGGTCGAGCGGCGGGCGGCGGGGGGGCGGCTGGTCTGGTTGCGCTCTCCGTTGGTCTATACGCTTTCGCTCTCGATCTACTGCACCGCCTGGACCTTTTATGGCGCGGTCGGCTATGCGGCGCGTTCAGGGCTGGAGTTCCTGACGATCTACTTCGGCCCGACGCTGGTCTTCATCGGCTGGTGGTGGCTGCTGCGCAAGCTGGTCAGGATCGGGCGGCGGTACCGGGTGACGTCGATCGCCGACCTGATCTCGTCGCGCTATGGCAAGTCGAACACGCTCGGGGTGATCGTGACGCTGATCGCGGTGATCGCGGCCACGCCCTATATCGCGCTGCAACTGCAGTCGGTGGTGCTGAGCTTCGGCGTTTTCGCCACCACGACGCCCGACGGTCTGACGCCGCCCGATGCGGAAAGCACGGCGATCTGGGTCGCGGCGGGGCTGGCGGTGTTCACGATCCTCTTCGGCACGCGGAACCTGGACGCGAAGGAGCAGCACCACGGGATCGTCACGGCCATCGCGGTCGAGGCGGTGGTCAAGCTGATCGCGCTGGTCGCGGTCGGGGCCTTCGTGGTCTGGGGCATAGCGGGCGGGGTGGGCGAGGTCATGGCGCGGATCGACGCGGCCGAGCTTTCCGCCTGGCAGGTCCAGCCCGGCCGCTGGGCGGGGCTGATCTTCCTGTCGGCGGTGGCCGTGATCACTCTGCCGCGGATGTTCCAGGTCATGGTGGTCGAGAACGACGACGAGGGCCATCTGGCCCGGGCAAGCTGGGCCTTCCCGGCCTATCTGATGCTGATGAGCCTGTTCATTGTCCCCATCGCCGTCGTGGGGCTGGAGCGGCTTCCTGCAGGGGCCAACCCGGACATGTTCGTGCTGACCCTGCCCCTGTCCGAGGGGCAGGGCGGGCTTGCCCTGCTGGCGTTCCTGGGTGGTTTTTCCTCGGCCACTTCGATGGTGATCGTCGAATCGATCGCGCTGGCCACCATGATCTCGAACCATATCGTGATTCCGCTGTGGCTGCGGCTGCGCCCGGCTGCGGCGGGGCAGGGCGAGGATCTGCGCGGCGTGGTGCTGATGGCGCGGCGGCTGGCGATCGGGGCCGTGCTGGCGCTGGGATACGGCTATTACCATGTCTCGGGTGGCTCGACGGCGCTGGCGGCGATCGGGCTGATCGCCTTCCTGGGCATGGCGCAGGTGCTTCCGGCACTGATCGGGGGGCTGTTCTGGCGCGGAGCAACCCGGGTCGGCGCGGTGCTGGGGCTGGTCACCGGCTTCGCGGTCTGGGGCTTCACTTCGTTCCTGCCGTCCTTCGGCCCTGGCGCGGCCTTCTCGCAGGCGGTCTTCGAGCAGGGCCTCTTCGGCCTGGCCTGGCTGCGGCCCTACAGCCTGTTCGGGACCCAGGCGATGGACCCGATCACCCATGCCCTGTTCTGGTCACTGACGCTGAACGCGCTGGCCTTCTGCCTGGGCTCGCTGCTCAGCTTCCCCGGCCCGGTGGAGCGGCTGCAGGGCGCGGCCTTCGTCAATGTTTTCGAGGGCGCGGTCGGCCCGCAACGCTGGGCACGCGGCCAGGCCGAGCCAGAGGCGCTTTTGTCCATGGCGCAGCGCATCCTGGGCGAGGAAGTGGCGCTGTCGCTGTTCCAGACGGCGGCGCTTGATCAGGGGAAGGAGGGCTACCTGCCCGACCCCACCCCCGGCTTCCTGGACACGCTGGAGGCGCGGCTTTCCGGCTCGGTCGGCGCGGCGACGGCGCATGCGATGATCAGCCAGCTGGTCGGCCGCGCCACGGTCACGGTCGAGGATCTGATGGCCGTGGCCAGCGAATCGGCGCATATCATGGAGTATTCCGCCCAGCTGGAAGCGCGCGAGGCCGAACTGACCCGCACTGCCGGCGCCCTGCGCGAGGCGAACGAGAAGCTGACGCAGCTTTCGATCCAGAAGGATGCCTTCCTGTCCCAGATCAGCCATGAGCTGCGCACGCCCATGACCTCGATCCGCGCCTTTTCCGAGATCCTGACCGAGGGCGATCTGCCGCCCGAGCAGGTGGCGAAATACGGAAGGATCATCCATGACGAGGCCAAGCGGCTGACCCGCCTGCTGGACGACCTTCTGGACCTCAGCGTGCTGGAGAACGGGACGGTGCAACTGAACCTCGGCCTGGCAAGCCTGCAGCAGATGCTGGATACCGCGCTGACCGCGGCGCGGCAGACCCGGCCCGAACGATCCTTTACCGTCCATCGCGACCTGCCCTCCGAGGCCTTCTACGTCAAGACCGATGCTGACCGGCTGACGCAGGTCTTCATCAACCTGATCTCGAACGCGCGGAAGTATTGTGACGCGCCGCGGCCCGAACTGCGGATCACCGTGCGCCAGCGCGGCGGGAAGGTGATGGTCGACTTCATCGACAACGGCAAGGGTATTCCCAAGGAAAGCCAGGCGCTGATCTTCGAGAAATTCGCCCGCCTGACCGATGCGAACCGGGCGGGTGGCGCGGGGCTGGGACTGGCGATCTGCCGCGAGATCATGGCGAACCTGGGCGGGTCGATCGCCTATCTGCCGGGGCAGGGCGGCGCGGCATTCCGGGTGACGCTGCCCCTGCGGCTGGAAAAGGCGGCGGCATGAGGCCTTCGCGCTTAACCCTTTGTAAGGGCTTCGCGCCCTATGGTGCCGGGGACTGGACGGGGCCGCCTGAATGACCGACGTGATCCGCCGAAAGATCGACCGCGCCCGACCGGCGCAAGCCGAAGGGGCGCCCGGCGCCGACCGGGGCTGGCGCCTGGCGCTGGCGCGATCGGCCCGGGATGCCATCGGGCTGGAGCTGGACTTTACCCGGATGACCATCCGGCGCTACAGCCTGGCCGATATCCTGGAGCTCGCGCCCGAACGGGCCCTGATTACGCTTCTGGACGGTCCGCGTGGGGCGCTGGGGGTGCTGATGTTCGCGCCCGAGGTGACGGCGACCCTGATCGAGATGCAGACGCTGGGCCGCCTGACCGCGACCCCGCCCGTGCCGCGCAAGCCGACCCGGATCGATGCGGCCATGGTCGCCGGGCTGATCGACCGCGCGCTTGTCGGCCTGGATGAGGCCTTGGCCGAAGAGGCCGACCTGTCCTGGGCCGGGGGCTTCCGCTATTCCAGCTTTCTGGAAGAGGTGCGCCCGCTGGGCCTGATGCTGGAGGATGAGCCCTATCGCGTGCTCTCGGCCGAAGTTTCGCTGGGGGGTGGCAGGCGGACGGGGCAGGTCCTGCTTGTCCTGCCGGCGCAAGGCCGGGGCGAGCGACCGGCGACGGTGGCGGCGGGTCAGGACGGCGAGGCGCCACAGTTCACCGCCGCGCTTTCAGCGCAGGTGATGCAGGCCGATTGTCGGCTGGACGCGGTGATCGGCCGGATCACCCTGCCGCTGAAGCAGATCATGGGGCTTCTGCCGGGCGATCTTCTGCCTCTGGGCCGGGCCTCGGTCGAGGCCGTCGCGCTGGAGACGGTGGAGGGGCGGAAAGTCGCGTTGGGACGGTTGGGGCAGAACCGGGGGATGCGGGCGCTGAAACTGTCGGAAAGCCCGGACCTGGCGCGGGACGACGCTCCCGCAATGCGGATGGCGCGGCCGATGATGATGGACCCCGGCCCCCTGGAGGAGGGCGAGGGGCTGCGCGCGGTGGGCTAGGCCTGGCGGGCCAGCGCCTCGATCTGCGGGCGCAGGTGGTCAAGCTGATAGCCGAAGCGGGCCGGGATCCCGACCAGTTCCTCCACCGGGCGCTTGCCGGCCTGGGCCAGCGCCCAGACGATCGACGACCGATTGCCCGAGGCGCAATAGGCCAGGACCGGCCCGGTCGCCTCGGCCATGGTCTGGGCCTGGGCGGTGACATTGGCCATGGTCAGCGCGCCGCCGATCACCGGATTGGCGACGAAGGACAGCCCCAGCGCCTCGGCCGCCTGGCGCATGGCCTCGGTGTGGAGATGAGCCGGAATCTCGCCGTCAGGGCGGTTGTCGATGACCGTGGTATAGCCCGCCGCCTTGATCGCCGGCAGGTCGCCGGGCTCGATCTGGGGGGAGACCGCGTAATCGGGCGTCAGGGGGCGGATATCCATCGGGGTTTCCTTTCAGGCTGTGTCCGTGACCATAGCCGCGTGCGGAGGAAAGCAAAAGTGTCGGCTTGACGTGGGTCAAGGCGCGGCTGTCGCTGAAAGGGCAGAAGGGTGGCGTCGAAGGAGGACCGCAATGCAGGCCAGTGGCAAGACCCCGCTCCCCGCGCGCAAGGCGCAACTCGAAGGACGCCTCGTCGAACTTGGTGCCAGGTTGGAGGCGATCGACGAAGAACTCGATTCGCACCATGATCCCGACTGGGAAGAGTTGGCCGTTCAGCGCGAGGGCGACGAGGTTCTGGAAGCCACCGGCGAGGCCGGGCTGGCCGAAATCCGCCAGATCCGCAACGCGCTGAAGCGGATGGAGGAGGGCAGCTACGGCATCTGCGTGCGCTGCGGCGACGATATCGCCGAGGCCCGGCTGGATGCGATCCCCTGGACCCCCCTGTGCAGGAGCTGTGCGAAATGAGCCGCAAACCGACTGACAAACGGGCAGAGGCCGAGACCGAGATGGTTGCGGCTACCGTGGCGCTGCAAGAGCAGGGGCTGGACCTGCTTCGCGCCGAGATGGAGGCGCTGAAAGGCGTGATGGAGGGCGCGGCCAGGGCCACCGAGCCGCCCTCGGAAGCCGAGGTGGAGGCCGGGTTCGACAACATGCCGGTCTGACGGGGCGCTAGCCCAGCACGATCCCCAGCACCACCAGCATCAGCCCCAGCGCCGAGACCGCCAGCGCGCCCAGGTTCAGCGTGACCACGCGCTGCAGTTCGGCGCGCAGTTCGGCGTCGGGCAGCCCCGCCTTGCGCGCCTTCAGCGTGCGCAGGACGCAATAGCCCAGGCCCGCGATGCCAACCAGCGTGAGCGCCGTGCCGCCCCAGATCAATGCCTGCATCTCGCCCGTCCCCCTGAAGGTCCCGGTCCAGCTACTCTGTCGGTGGCGACCGCGCAAGGGGCGGGCTTCCCGCTTGAACCCGGGCCCCGCGCCGGGGTAGGAGGCCGCAAACCCATTCCCCCGGAGGACGCCATGGCCGATGCGAACGACCCCTATGCCGTGACCGCCGATGAGCTGCGCCAGTTCATCGAACGCTACGAACAGCTCGAGGCCGAGAAGAAGGACGTCACCGAACAGCAGAAAGAACTGATGGCCGAGGCCAAGGGCCGTGGCTATGACACCAAGGTCATGCGCAAGGTGATCGCGCTGCGCAAGCGCAAGCCGGACGAGATCGCCGAAGAAGAGGCCGTGCTGGAAATCTACAAGGCCGCGCTGGGGATGGCCTAAGCGTCCAGGAAAGTGACCCGGGGCATCCGGCGGATCCGCTCGACATCCTGGTGATAGCGGGCGGTCAGGTCGTCGACATAATCCTGGGTCCAGCCTGGCATCTCGACCGGGATCTCGATCTGCTCGGGGCGGGCGAACTTTTCCATGAAGGCGGTGGCGACGCGCCGCCGATGCGCGACCGAGGCCGGCGGATGTTCGGCGCAATAGGCGCGCATCCGGGCAAGACCGCTTTCGGTCAGGACCTGGGCCAGCATGTCGTCGCAATCGGTCAGCTGGCAGTCGGGCGCATGGCCCGAGACGGCTTGCAGCACTTCGGGCCAGATCAGCGGGGTATCTTCGTCGCACCAGACGGTGATCTGCGCGCCGGGGTTGAACTGCAGGATCTGGCGGATTGCGTCGGACCAGCACAGCGCCATCGGATCGCAGTCGACCAGATTCGGATCGTGTCCCCGCTCGGCCACCCTGGCCTTGAGCGCGGGGAGGAAGGTCGCCGGATTGCGGATCGACAGGTGAAATTCCGGCGCGAAGTCCGGGAAAACCTGGGTGAAGGCCCGGATTCGCTCGCCGGCGAACTCGTAGAAGGCGCCACGCACCGCCCAGGCCGGAAAGGACATGAAGCTGTCCCAGCTCAGCACCAGCCGCTCGGCCGAGGGCATGTCCATGATCTGTTCCAGGATCATCGCCTGCGTTTCGTCCGAGGCGGCGGCGCCTTTCAGCTGGACAGCCGTGTCGCGCAGAAGTTTGCGGTAGCGGGTCGGCGAGGGGACGGCGATCCCCTGGTCGGCCAGGATCGCGCGGTTCTTCAGCAGGCAGCGCACCAGCCGGTCTTCGTCCGTGCAATGGGCGCCAAGATGAAAGACGATACGCATCGGGCCACGTTACCTGCGGCCGTCGGGCCGGTCATCGCGGCCGACTATACGGGCTTTTCTGGACAGTCAAACCGCTTTCCGTTAAGCCCCCTGATATGACCGAGAATTTCAGTCAACTTGACCCGCCGCGACGGGATCTGACGCCCGATCTCTGGACTCCGGGGGCGATTGTGATCGCGGCGGTGGTGCTGGCGCCGATGCTGGCGATCCTGTGGATTGCGCTGACGCCGACCGAGAACATCTGGCCCCATCTGATGGCCACGGTTCTGCCGCGCTATCTGGGCACGACGCTGGTGCTGATGCTGGGCGTGGCGGCCCTGACGGCGCTGATGGGGACGGGGGCGGCCTGGCTGGTGGGCCAGTACCGTTTTCCGGGGCGCGAATGGCTGAAACATGCGCTGCTGTTCCCGCTGGCGATCCCGGCCTATGTCGGGGCCTATGCGCTGGTCGATTTCCTGGATTACGCCGGGCCACTGCAATCGGCGCTGCGGGCGAGCTTCGGCTGGACCTCGGCGCGCGATTACTGGTTTCCCCAGACGCGCTCGCTTTGGGCCGCGATCCTGGTCCTGTCCTTCGCGCTTTACCCTTACGTCTACCTGCTGGCCCGGGCCGCCTGGCGCGAGCAGTCGGGCCGCAGTTATGAGGTCGCCCGCGCCCTTGGTTGCGGGCCCTGGGCGCTGTTCCTGCGGGTGGGCCTGCCGCTTGCGCGGCCGGCGGTGGCGGCGGGGGTGGCGCTGGCGCTGATGGAGACAGTGGCGGACTACGGCACGGTGCAGCATTTCGGGGTGCAGACGCTGACGACGGGCATCTTCTCGACCTGGCTGAACGGCGGCAATGCCGGGGGCGCGGCGCAGATTGCGCTGGTGATCCTGGCGCTGATCCTGCTGCTGGTCGGGCTGGAGCGGGCGGGCCGCGGGGGCGCTAAGTTCCACCGCCTGGGCCGCGGCGCCCGCGCGGTCGAGCCGCAGCCGCTGCGGGGCCTCGCGGCCTGGGCGGCGACGGGCCTGTGCTTGCTGCCGGTCGCGGGCGGGTTCCTGATGCCGGTGGGCGTGATGCTGGCGCAAAGCCTGGAAGCGCCCGAGGGCTGGCTTGCGCCTGGGCTGGCCGAGGCGCTGCGGAACACGCTCGTCGTGGCCGGGGGCGCGTCCCTGGCCACGGTCGCGGCCGCGCTGTATCTGGTCTATGCGCTGCGGATGGCGGGCAGCCGGATCGCGGGGCTGGTGCTGCCGGTGACACTGCTTGGCTATGCCGCGCCGGGGGCGGTGCTGGCGCTGGGGCTCTTGATCCCTCTGGCGGCGCTGGATCACTGGTTTGCGGATGCGGTCCTGGCGGCGACGGGCTGGGATCCCGGCCTGCTGATCACCGGGACGGCCTTTGCCCTGGGGCTGGCCTATCTGGTGCGCTTCTTCGGCATCGCGCAGGGCGCGCTGGATGCAGCCTATGGCCGGGTCGCGCCCAGCTTGCCGATGGCCGCCCGCTCGCTGGGCCGGAGCCCGGGGGGAACGCTTGCGGCGGTCTACCTGCCCCTGATGCGCGGCTCGGTCCTGACCGCGCTGCTGGTCGTCTTCGTCGACTGCGTGAAGGAATTGCCGGCCACGCTGCTGCTGCGGCCGTTCAACTACAACACGCTGGCGACGCGGGTCTATGAGCTTGCCAGCCTCGAGCGGCTCTCCGAGGCCGCCCCGGCCGCGCTGGTGGTGATGGCGGTGGGCATGGTCGCCGTGGCGATCCTTGCACGCGAGCAGCGCGACTGACTTGCGCGGCGCTTCGCCGACGGCTATCTGAGAGGCGGTGGCCCCTATAGCTCAGCTGGTAGAGCATCTGATTTGTAATCAGAGGGTCGGGGGTTCGAGTCCCTCTGGGGGCACCAATCGGACGGTGGGCGGATCGCCCACCCTACGCCCGTTCCACCACGCCCAGGAAGCTCAGCATCGTCTCGAGGTCGGCGCGCAGCTTGGCGTCGGACCGGTTGAACCCGGCGCAGAGCGTGTCGAAGCGTTTGCGCAGGGCCTTCTTCTCCTCGCCCTTGCAGTCGTTCCAGGGACGGCCCTGCAGACCCATGACGAGGACGTAGTAGCCGATGAAATGCGGGCGGGTTCCGGCGGCGAGGAGGCGGCGATAGGCCTCATCGGCGCCGAGGGCGTGGATTTCCTCGGCCGTGGTGATGCCGGCGCGGGCGAAGGCCTGTTCGGACGCCGGGCCGAGGTTGGGGATCGAGGAGACGGGCAAGGGCATGGCGAACCCCGGAATACAAAAGGCCAGCCTCGCGGCTGGCCCGGCGTCTGTCAACAGCGGCTGGGGATCAGATCGAGGCCCAATCGCGGAAGATCGGCTGGCCGACCTGTTGCGGGGCGCTGCCGCCCTGCTGCTGTTGCGGGGACGTACCCGAACCGCCAGCCTGCTGGGGGTTCGCGGGGGAAGTGGCCATCTGACTGCTCCGTTCGCTGGCACTGGTTGTCGCCTTCCACAGATATTGCGTCGCATCTTGGCGTTCGCAAGCCCGGTCCGTGACGAGTTTGCGACGAAATGGCAGAAACGAGCGATTTCGGCAACAGATTGCGTCACGGGGTCTGGTTTTCCGACACGGGCCTCAGCCCATGCGGAACTGCTTGGCGAGCTTCAGGCCCTGGCCCTGGTAATTCGAGGAAATGCCAGCACCATAAAGGGTTTGCGGGCGTTCCTTCATGTGTTCATAGACCAGGCGTCCGACGACTTGCCCGTGTTCCAGCACGAAGGGCGCCTCGTGGCAGCGCACTTCCAGGACGCCTCGCGACCCTGCGCCGCCCGCGGCCGCATGGCCGAAGCCGGGATCGAAGAAGCCGGCGTAATGGACGCGGAATTCGCCGACCATCGCCAGATAGGGCGCCATCTCGGCGGCATAATCGGGCGGGATCGTCACGGCCTCCCGGCTGACGAGGATGTAGAAGGCACCGGGGTCAAGGATGATGCGGCCATCGGTCGTATGCAGCTCCTCCCAGAAATCGGCGACCGGGTAGTGGCCGATCCGGTCCAGGTCGATCACCCCGGCATGGGGCTTGGCGCGGTAACCCACCAGGTCGCCGGTGGCGGGCCGCAGGTCGACCGAGAAGCCGAGGCCTTCCGAGATCACCGCCTCGCCTGTCACCAGCGGCTCGCGCGCATGGAGCGCGGTCAGTTCGGCATCCGACAGCACCGCCTGGCCCTGGCGGAAGCGGATCTGGTTCAGCCGCTGGCCTTCGCGCACCAGGACCGAGAAGCTGCGCGGGCAGACCTCGGCATAAAGCGGGCCGGAGTATCCCTCGGGGATGCGGTCGAATTCGATCCCGCCATCGGTGATCGTGCGGGTCAGCAGGTCCAGCCGACCCGAGGAGCTTTTCGCATTGGCGACGGCAGTGAGGCCCGGGGGCAGCGCCAGGCGTTCGGCCAGGGGAATCACATAGACGCAGTTCTTCTCCAGCACGGCGCCCTCGGCGAGGTTCACCCGGTGCATGGTGAATTCGTCCAGCCGATCCTGCACCGTGCGGCCATGGCCTGCCAGGAACGAGGCGCGGACGCGGTAGGCGACGGGGCCAAGGCGCAGGTCAAGGCTGGCGGGCTGGATCTGGTCGTCGCGGATCGCGGGGTCGGCAGCCAGCGCGCCGGTTTCCACCAGTCGGCGCAGGTCCTGGGCAGGCAGAACTCCGAATGTCATGCCGCCCCTCCGACGGTTGAATGTAAAACCGCCCGCGCTGCCATGGGGCAGGCGGGCGGGTTTTTAGTGGTCGGGCCGGAGAGATTCGAACTCTCGACCTCCCGCCCCCCAGACGGACGCGCTAACCAGGCTGCGCTACGGCCCGACACGGGGCGATACATACCGGGATTCGGGGCCGGTGCAAGCGGGAAAGCGCATCGGCAGGCTATGCCGTGTCACCTTCGGCCCGGGCGGCCATCTGCGCGCGCAGGGCCGAGAGCTTTTCGGCCCAAGCGGCGACCTCGGGCCGGGCGGCAGCAAGCGCGCCGGGGGGCAAGGCCCTGATCCGGCTGGCAAAGGTGACATCCTCGCGCAGGATGGGCTTCGGCGGCATGGCTACATCCTGCGTCTGAGCTGTTTCCTGAGACGCGGCCCGGGGCAAGTCGAAAAGCGGCAGCACGGCCTGAGCCGGGTCGACCGGGCGCGCGGGCGGGCGCAGAGAGGCGCGGACCGGGGCTGGGGCTGGCTGTTCCTCCTCCTCGTCCTCGACTGCGATGAAGGCGGCTTCTGGCACCGCCTCACCCGGGACAAGTGGCGGCAACTCTTCGGCCTCGCGCAGGGTCACGGGGACCGACTCGTCCGAGAGCCCCGCGACATGGCGCACGCCCTGGTCGCGCAGGATCTTCTGCACGCCGCGGATCGTCAGCCCCTCGTCATGCAAAAGCCGCTTGATCCCCGCCAGCAGCGCCACATCCGAGGGCCGGTAATAGCGCCGCCCCCCGGCCCGCTTGACCGGGCGGATCTGTGGGAAACGGCTTTCCCAGAACCGCAGCACATGGGCCGGGGTTTCAAGATGTTCGGCGACCTCGCTGATGGTGCGGAAGGCGTCCGGCGACTTGTCCATGGGGGAACCCCCTTAGCGCTTCTTCCCGGCCGCGACGCGGTCCTTCATCAGATGCGAGGGGCGGAAGGTCAGCACCCGGCGGGGCGAGATCGGCACCTCTTCCCCGGTCTTGGGGTTGCGGCCGACACGGGCGGATTTCGACCGGACCGAGAAGGTTCCGAAGGATGAAATCTTCACCGTCTCGCCCGCGGCCAGCGCGTCGGACATGTGTTGCAGCACGCTTTCCACCAGATTGGCGGATTCGTTACGGCTTAGCCCCACCTCGCGAAAGACCGCTTCGCTGAGATCCATCCGGGTCAAGGTCTTCTCGCTCATCACGTCCCCCAACGTGGTTGTTTGAGGCATGATTGGCCGGATGGATTTCCGAGTCAATATCAAGCACTTGGAACGCGTGCTTGAAAGCGCCTACCAGCGCAGGACGACCGAACCCCAGGCCAGTCCGCCGCCGATCGCCTCGGTCACCAGAAGGTCGCCCGGCTTGATCTGGCCGCGGGCCTTGCCGACCGACAGCGCGAGGGGAATCGAGGCGGCCGAGGTATTGCCGTGG
Organism: Alphaproteobacteria bacterium; assembly: GCA_046569765.1. GTDB lineage: Bacteria > Pseudomonadota > Alphaproteobacteria > Rhodobacterales > Rhodobacteraceae > Tabrizicola. The sequence continues at coordinate 20,743 of JBKHWC010000002.1, forward strand.
TCCTGCACCGTCACCACCACGCGGTCCATCGGGACCTGCATCCGCTTGGCCGTGCCTTCGATGATGCGGATATTGGCCTGATGCGGCACGATCCAGTCGACGTCGTCGGGCGTCAGCCCCGCCTTGTCCAGCGCGGTGTGGGCGGTTTGTGCAAGTTTTTCAATGGCATGGCGGAAGACTTCCTTGCCTTCCATCACCAGATGCCCGGTGGTCCCGGTCGAGGTGCCGCCATCAACGTAAAGAATGTCCTTGAACCGCCCGTCCGAGTTCAGGTCGGTCGCCAGGATCCCCCGATCGGACGGGGTGCCCTCACCCTCCACCGCCTCCAGCACCAGGGCGCCCGCGCCGTCGCCGAAAAGGACGCAGGTGGAACGGTCCTTCCAGTTCATCAAGCGGCTGAAGGTCTCGGCCCCGATGACGAGGACGCAACTTGCCTGCCCCGAGAGGACCAGCGCATTGGCCGTGGTCAGGGCATAGACAAACCCGGCGCAGACGGCCTGGACGTCGAAGGCGAATCCCCTGGTGATCCCGAGTTGTGCCTGGACCATGGTCGCGACCGAGGGGAAGGTCAGGTCCGGGGTCGAGGTGGCGACGATGATCGCATCGACGCGGTCGGCCTCGATCCCGGCGTCGGCCAGGGCGGCGCGCGCCGCGCGGGCGGCGAGGTCGCTGGTCAACTGCCCCTCGGCCGCGAAATGCCGCCGCTCGATTCCCGAGCGGGAGCGGATCCATTCATCCGACGTGTCGACGATCTGCTCGAACTCGCTGTTCGGGACGACCCGTTCGGGCAGGTAATGCCCCACGCCCTTGACTGCCGCGCGTATCATTCGGTCGGACCGCCCCTTGTTCCGGTCGCGCCGGAGTCATGCTTGTCACCATCCTGCCCCGCGGCTTCGGCGGATGCAACCCGCGCTGCAAGCCGCTCCAGGAATCCGGACTGCGCCAGTTGATAGGCCAGGCCGATGGCCGCCGCCACTCCGGTCGCATCGGCCGAACCATGCGACTTGACCACCGTGCCGTTCAGACCAAGGAACACACCGCCGTTCACCCGGCGCGGATCGATCCGGCGTTGCAGCCGCCCCAGCGCGCCGCGCGCCAGCACCGCACCCAGCTTGGCCAGAAGGGTTGACGTCAGCGTCTGGCGCAGAAGGTCCCCGACCAGCCGCGCCGTGCCCTCGATGGCCTTAAGCGCGACATTGCCGGTGAAGCCGTCCGTCACGATCACATCCACCCGATCCGAAAGGATATCCGTGCCCTCGACGAAGCCGACATAGTCGAAGCTCCCGGCCTCGGCGTGCTGGCCCAGAAGCGCGTGGGCCTCATGCAACTCGGCCCGGCCCTTGTGTTCCTCGGTACCCACGTTCAGCAGGCCGACACGCGGGCGCGCGATCCCCAGGCCGTTGCGGGCATAGGAGGCGCCCATGAAGGCATATTGCATCAAGTCGCGCGGGTCCGCCTTCACATCGGCGCCCATGTCCAGCATGACATTCATCTTGCCGGGGGTGGGCGTCGGAAACAGGCTCGCGATGGCCGGGCGGTTCAATCCCGGCATCTTGCGCAGCCGCAGCATCGACACCGCCATCAGAGCGCCGGTGTTGCCGCAGGAGACCGCAGCCGAGGCCTGCCCCTCGCGCAGGCAATCGATTGCCGACCACATCGAGGTGCCCTGGCCGTGCCGCATCACCTGGGCCGGCTTGTCCTCCATCGAGACGATCCGCTCGGCATGGCGCAGCGCGACGCGCCCCGCCAGATCTGGGTGGCGCGCCAGAAGCGGCCGCAGCACAGCCTCGTCGCCATGCAGAATCACATCCATCCGGGGATGCTGCACCAGCGAATCGACAAGGCCGGCAACCACTGCTGCCGGCCCACGATCGCCACCCATGGCGTCCACGGATACCACGACACGCTCGGCAGCCTTGGCAGACACAGACAAGGGTCCGGTGGCCATGGGAACGTTGCGCGGGGCGTGGATTACGCCGCGTCCTCGTCCAGGTCGACTTCACGCGCCATCGAGACGACTTCGCGCGAATCGTAGTGGCCGCAGGCGCTGCACACATGGTGCGGACGCTTCAGCTCGCCACAGTTCGGGCATTCGTTCGGGTTGGCGGCAACCAGGGCGTCATGCGCGCGGCGCATGTTGCGGCGGGATTTGGTGGTGCGGTTCTGCGGGACAGCCATGTCTCAACCTTCGGGCAGTGGGGACACAGGCCCCGGTTTTCCTTGTTCCACAGCGGGTTGGCCTGCCTTTCGGCAATAGCGCACCCCGGCTGTTTCACAGCTTGAATGAGGCGCGGAACATACTCGGATTCCGGGGCGGTGCAAGCCCCTTTTCGCATCCGCCGCACCCCGGCGAGGCGCCGCCTATTCGCCGCCCTCGGGGTCCTTTCCGTCTTTCGCCGCAAGGCGTTCAGCCAGGCTTGCCAACCCCGCGAAGGGCTTGAGCGCGGCATCGGTCAGCGGTGCCACGCCCGGGGCGGCGTGGACCGCCTCTCCCAATTCGGCGCCGGGGGCGCGGGGATATTCCGGCAGGGCCAGCGCCAGCGCCTCGGCCGCGACCTCGGACAGGTCGATCACCTCGGGCAGGGGTTCCAGCGTGTCATCCTCGGGCATCTCGACCTCGTCGCCCTCGGGCTCGATGTATGAGGCGAGGTAGCGGCGGCGGATGGGTTCGTCGATCCGTGCGGGGACCGGGGCCAGCGTGACGACACAGGCCTGGTCGGCCCGGGCCTGCAGCCGGGCGGTCAGGACCAGCTCATCGCGGCCGGTGGGGGTGATCTCGCCCTCCATCAGCAGGTCGTGCAGGCCCAGCAGGCCAAGGTCCTGGGCCAGGGCCGCGCGGGCCTCGGCTTCAGGGGCGTAGCGGAACCGCGTGGGCTTGCGCGGGGACAGCGTTGCGGTGCGGAACCGGGTGGGGCGTTCGGTATCGGTCATGCGCGTGATCCAGTCAGGGGGACCAACGCCGGGGGCGGGTCCGGCGTTCCATTCTTGAACAGGGGCCTCTGCTTCTGTTATCCCGAAGCCCAGGGGTTTTGAAGAACCCGCGTTCGGCCATGTATCGGGCCCAACGATCAGCAGGTATGAGGACAGGCATGGCATTCTTCCGGTTGGCGCGCGCGGTCCAGGCTTCGGGTCGCAGTCTGCGCAGGAACGGCCTGGTCCTGATCCTTGGCACGGCGCTGGTCGCCTGCACGCCCATCGTCCGCAATCACGGCTATGTCCCGGCCGAGGATGAACTGGCCCAGGTCCAGATAGGTGTCGACACGCGCGAGACGGTGGGCCAGAAGATCGGCCGCCCTTCCACCTCGGGCCTGCTGAACGATGAGGGCTGGTACTATGTGCAAAGCCGTTACAGCCACATCGGCCCGCGTGAGCCGAAGGAGATCGAGCGTCAGGTGCTGGCGATCACCTTCAATGAGGGCGGCACGGTCGAGAACATCGCCCGCTACGGGCTGGAGGACGGCAAGGTCGTCCCGATCTCGCGGCGGGTGACCGAGACGAATATCAAGGGTCTGACGCTGATCCAGCAGCTTCTGGGCAACTTCGGACGGTTCGACGCGTCCAGCATGCTGGCCGACTAGGTCTCGGGCTCGAAGCGCAGGGCGACCCCGTTGATGCAGTAGCGCAGGCCCGTGGGTGCGGGCCCGTCTGGGAAGACATGGCCCAGATGCGCGTCGCAGCGGTTGCAGTGGACTTCGGTCCGGCGCATGAACCAGCTGTTGTCGGCCTGTTCGCCCACCATCTCGGGGGCGAGGGGGGCGTAGAAGCTGGGCCAGCCGGTGCCGCTGTCGAACTTGGTCGCCTGGTCGAACAGCGGCGCGTCGCAGCAGATGCAGCGGAAGATGCCCGGCCCTTTCGGGAAAGTGTCGTGGGTGAAGGCGCGTTCGGTGCCGTGCTTGCGGGTCACCTTGTAGGCGAGGTCCGAAAGCTGGGCCTGCCATTCGGCATCTGACTTGACGATCTTGTCCATCGGGGTCTCCTTTGGGGCTAATCTAGGGGCTACGGCCGCGGGGGGAAAGGGCGTGGAGCCACTTCGGAAGGGCAGTCTGGTCGCGCGGCTTGCGTCGGGGCGGGCGGACATGGGGCGGGTCATGGCGCTGCGGGGGGCCTGTTTTCCCCGGACCTCGGGCCGGGAGGAGGACGCGCAGGACGCGCTTTCCGCCCATGTGATGGTCGAGGGGGAGGGGGTCCTGCTTGGCTATTTCCGGGTGATGCTCTTCGGCTGGGGCGCGGGGCTGGAACAGGGCTATGCGGCGCGGTTCTACGATGTGGGGCCGCTGTCGGGCTATGCCCGGCCCATTGTCGAGATCGGGCGGTTCTGCCTGGCCCCCGGCGGCGTCCATCCGGATGTGCTGCGGCTGGCCTGGGGGGCGATGACGCGGCTGGTGGAGGAGGGGCGGGCGGGGCTTCTGGTGGGCTGCACGAGCTTTCGCGGCGCTGACTGGCGGCGGCATCGGGCGGGGCTGGCGCTGCTGGCGGAGGGGCATCTGGGGCCAGAGGCGCACCGGCCGGGGCGGAAGGCGGCGGAGGTGGTGGACTATCCGGCGCTGGCGGGGCCGGTGACGGACCGGCGGGCCTCGCTGGCCGCGCTGCCGCCGCTGCTGCGGACCTATCTGGGGATGGGCGGATGGGTCGGCGACCATGCGGTGGTGGACCGGGAGTTGGACACGCTGCATGTCTTCACCTGCGTCGAGGTGGACCGGGTTCCGCCGGCCAGGGCGGCCAGCTTGCGGGCCGTGGCGGGGTAGCTGTCCGCGCGTGGTCAGGGTGGGCGATACAGCAATTTCAAAGGGTTGCCTGCGGACGTTAAGGTTTCGTCAAGGGTTTCCGCGGCGCGTGCCTTCCTGGTAGGCGCCAGCTTGTCGGCGCAGGCCTGCGGCCTTGCCCTGCCCGGCGCCACCCCGTAGCGTTCGGCCAGCATCACCATGAGTTGACCCGAGAAAGGCACCGGATGACCCGTTCGGCGCAGGACGCGTTCAGTCTCGCAAGCTGGCATCTTCCGAACTGGAAGCCGGGGCTGATCTTCGATGTCGGCGCCAATAGCGGTCAGACGGCCGGCAAGATGGTGCAGCGCGCCCCGGAGGCCAGGATCCATGCCTTCGCGCCCGTTCCCGATACATACTGCGAACTGGTCGCGAACATGCAGGCCCATCCGAATGTGGTCCCGCACAACCTGGCACTGGGACGAGCCGCGGCGACGCTGAACATGGAGAAATACCGGGATTCGAGGCGTTCAGCCTTCTGCCAGACGCGGGTGGGGGGACAGGATCGGAACTGGTCGAGGTTCAGGTCCGCACCGGCGCAGAGGTGCTCCGCGAGCTTGGCGCGCCGCGCATCGACATTCTGAAGATCGACACGGAAGGGCATGATTACGATGTGCTGATCGGCTTTCTGCCGGTAATCGATCAGGTGGATTTCATCCAGATGGACGCGGCGATGAACCCCTACGACAGGACCCATGTGCCGCTTTGGCGGTTCGAGGATCTGCCAGTGGCATCCGGGGTTCCACCTGTTTCACATCTTCGATCAGAAGATGGAGGGGAAGCGCGGCGGTCGTCCAGTCCTGCGACGTTGCAATCCGGTTTTCAGCAATGGTCGGTTGGTGTCCCTGCACAAGATTCCGGCGGCTAGTGCGTCAGGCCCTGGACGCGGCCGCGGTCCGATGGACAGGAGCAGCCCTGGCCCGGTGCAATCGGCACGGCCATGACGCAGGCACCCTCGGGTGTAGTGCAGATGCGCGCGGGCTCTTCCGGCGCGGCGAAGGGCAGGGCGACCGTGGGGGCGTGGCGCCAGGCGCCGGCGTCGTAGGCGGCGCGGAAGGCGGCGGCGGTGGCATAGGCCTCATCCTCGACTGCGCGGTGGTCACGCAGGTAGCGGCGGGCGAAGTCGAGGAGGCCCCAGCGGCGGAACTGCTCGACATGCTTCACCTCATGCGCCCAGAGCGCGACGTTGTTCGTCGCGTCGAAGGCCTCGACGAAGGTGATCGTGTCGATCGTCGTGACGGCCGTGGCATGGCCGTAGCGGATCGACAAGGACTGGACGGTCGCGTCGGTCGGAGCGCCGATACGGTATTCCACGCCCTCCAGCACCTCGGCGGGGTACCAGGTGAGCAGGGCCGCGCGGATATGCGGGGGCATGGGCAGGGTGCCGCTGGCCCGCGCCGCGTCGCGTGAGGCCTGGAGCCCATTGGCCAGCGTGGCGGCGAGCATCTCGATCCCGGTGTCGAGCGCGGTGCGGCCGGTGGCGTCGAGCGGCAGGCCGAACGGGCCGGGGCTGCCCTGGGCCAGAAGCGCCGTGGGCGTGGCGGCGGCAAGCCAGAGGGCGGTGAGGGCGGCAGGCTTCATCGGTCCGTTCCGTCGCGGGGGCGCAGGCAAGGAAGGTGCCAACTGCGGCGCCGGAGGGCAACCGGGGGCGGGCACGGTGACGGAAAGGTGAGGGCGGCAGGTCGGGGCGGTTATCAAAAGGAGCGCGTTCCGCGCGAAGTCCTTTTGTCTCGCGGTTTTGCGTGAAGGACACAAAACCGCTCGGAGGTGCCTCCGGCGGGGATATTTGGGCCAATGTGAAAGGGAGGAAGGACTGCCCGCCGTGGCGGAGGGCAGTCCCTTCGGGTCAGGCCCGGCCGCGACGGCCGCCGCGACGGCCACCGGCGGCCTGGCTGGCGGCGGCGGAGGCTTCGGCGAAGGTCATGCCGGTTTCGACCGATTCCAGCACCTTGGCGAAGCGGATCCATTCGCCGCCGTTCGGGTCGTGGTTCATCAGGAAGTTGGCGGCGCGGATCGCCTCCATTTCCTGCTGGCGGACGGGGTTCATGATCGCGCTGGTCATGCCCGCGCCGATGGCCATGGGCAGGAAGGCGCCGTTGATGCCGTGGCGATGCGGCAGGCCGAAGGAGATGTTCGAGGCGCCGCAGGTGGTGTTGACGCCCAGCTCCTCGCGCAGGCGGCGGACGAGGGTGAAGACCTGCTGGCCCGCGCTGGCCATCGCGCCCACCGGCATCACCAGCGGGTCGACGACGATGTCATGCGCGGGGATGCCGTGGTCGGCGGCGCGCTGGACGATCTTTTTCGCCACGGCGAAGCGGACATCGGGGTCGGGCGAGATCCCGGTATCGTCGTTCGAGATGGCGACGACCGGGACGTTGTATTTCTTTACCAGCGGCAGGACGAGTTCGAGGCGTTCCTCCTCGCCCGTGACGGAGTTCAGGAGCGGGCGGCCTTCGCAGGCCTGCAGGCCCGCTTCCAGCGCGCCGGGGACCGACGAGTCGATGCAGAGCGGCACGTCGACGGTCTGCTGCACGATCTCGATCAGCGCCTTCATCAGCGGCGGTTCGACGAAGTTGTTGTCGGCGTAGCGCGGGTCTTCGGCCATCTTGTTGGTGAAGACCGCGCCCGAGTTGATGTCGAGGACGGTGGCACCGCAGGCGACCTGTTCGAGCGCGTCCTTGATCACGGTCTCGAAGTTCCCGGCTTCCAGTTCCGCGGCGAGCTTCTTGCGGCCGGTGGGGTTGATGCGTTCGCCGATCACGCAGAAGGGTTCATCGAAACCGATGATGACGGTTTTCGTTTTAGATTCAATGACGGTACGGGTCATTCTTGAGCCTTTGGATTAAGCGGTGGCAGAGGCGGGAACGCCCGAAGCGCCGCCGTTCTGGGTGACCCATTCGGCATTGGTCTTGATGCCGCCGAGGGGGAAGAAGTGGACCTGCTCGATCCCGAAAGCCGGGTTCGCGGCCTTGTGGGCGGCGAGTTCGGTAAGGATCTCGGTGGGCTCGTAGGGCAGCAGGAGCTTGGTCACGTCCATCGCGCGCTTTTGCAGCACGCGAAGCGAGGGGCCGACGCCGCAGGCGATGGCGAACTTGATGAGCGTCTGGAGCTTCGCAGGCCCGGCGATCCCGATATGGACGGGGAGCTTGATGCCTTCGGCCTGCAGGCGGTTCACCCAGTCGATCACGGGCTGGGCCTCAAAGCAGAACTGGGTTGCCATGGCCATCTGGGCGTCGGTCCGTTCGGCGAAGGCGGATTTCCAGCGGGCGGCTTCCATCAGCATGCGGTCGGAGCCGTCGGGGTCGATGTCCTTGTTGCCTTCGGGGTGGCCCGCGACATGGAGGCGCTTGAAGCCGGTAAAGGCACCGGATTCAAGGAGTTGCATCGAGGTGCTGAAGTTGCCCACGGGCTGCGCGACGCCGCCGGCGAGGAGGAGGCCCTGTTCGACCCCGACCTCGCGGTAGCGGGCGACCCAGTCCAGCAGCGTGGCCCTGTCCTTGATGATCCGGGCCGGGAAATGGGGCATGACATCGAAGCCCTCGGCCCCGATGCGTTTCGCGGTGGCGACCATGTCCTCGATCGGGGTGCCGTCGATATGGGCGATGTAGACGCGGGTGCCGGTGGGCAGGATGCCGCGGAAATCCTCCACCTTTTCGGCGGTGCGGGGCATGACCTCGATGGAATAGCCCTTGAGGAAGGTCTCCAACGACCCGGTGGCGGGGGCGGTGTCTTCCTTGCGGCGGAAATTGAACAGGGCCATCACGGTCTCCTTGAGTGACATGGGCGTCAGGCCTTGGCCCAGCCTTCGGCGTCGATCAGCGTTTTCAGGCGGGCGGTGTCGTATTCGGCTTCGAGCTTGGCGGCGTAATCGGCGGCGATGGTGTCGGGGTCGCCCTCGATCTCGGCCACGGGCGCCTTGCGCCATTCGGCGAGGTAGCTGTCGGTGTCGCGCGCGCCCACCTTCATGGCGCAGCGGTCGATGGCTTGTTCGAAACGCTCGGTCAGCTGGATCTTGGAGCCACGGCGGCCCTTGCCGACGATGACCTGGGCGGGGATGTCGCGCCAGTAGACGATGGTGACTTCGGCCATGATCGCGTGATTCCCCTGCCTCGCCTGTTCCCGTTGATATGCGCCGAACCCCGACAGCCGGTGTCGGTTTTCGACATGGCGGATCAAGGATGCGACCATCGCCGCCCTGGTTTGCGCCATACCATGGCCCGCCGGGCCGCGCGACGGGGCGGGGCGTGAAAAAGCGGCATGGAGATCATGAGTCCCGTCGATGCAGCCGATGTGCGCTTGCGCGGGGGGGCGAAGGCGACTACCTTTTCCAGTAACCACAGATGGAGGGCGGTCATGACGCCCGAGCGTCCCCGTAGGGCGGACGCGACAGACGCGCCGGTCGAGACGCCGCACATGGCCGTTTCCCGCGCCGATGCACCGTCGGCCCTATCCGACCCGGGGTCGGTGCCGCTGTATGCGGCGCTGGACCTTGGAACAAATTCGTGCCGGATGCTGATTGCCCAGCCCCTGGGCAGTCAGTTCGTCATTGTTGACAGTTTCTCGAAGACTGTCCAACTGGGCGTGGGCCTGGAGGCGACGGGGCGGCTGTCGCGTTCCTCTATGGGGCGGACGATCCAGGCGCTGCGGATCTGCCAGAAGAAGCTGGAGAAGAACGGGGTCAGCCGGATGCGGCTCGTTGCCACGGAAGCCTGCCGCCGGGCGCGCAACTCGCGCGATTTCCTGCGCCAGGTGCGGCGCGAGACGGGGCTGGCGCTGGAAATCATCACGCCCGAGGAAGAGGCGCGGCTGGCGGTCATCTCTTGCGCGCCGCTGGTCAATGCCTCGACCGAGCAGCTTCTGGTGGTGGATATCGGGGGCGGGTCGACCGAGCTGGTCTGGATCGACCTGTCCGGCGTGCCTCCGGCAGAGCGGGCGAAGGCGATCATGCGGCTGCACATGGGCTTTGACGCGCAGGGCGAGGGGGCGGTTGCGCGGGTGGTGGACTGGATCAGCGTGCCCCTGGGGGTGGCGACGCTGAAGGACCAGTTCATCGACGTGGACGACGATGCGGCGCGTTTCGCGCTGATGAGCTGGTTCTTCGAGGAAAACCTGGCCAGTTTCAGCCCCTACAACGCCCAGAACCCGCGCGAGGGGTTCCAGATCATCGGCACCAGCGGAACGGTGACGACGGTCGCGGCCAGCTTTCTGAACCTCAAACGCTATGACCGGACCAAGGTGGACGGGTTGCAGATGACCAGCGACCAGATCGACCTGGTGATCCGGGAATACCTGGCGCTGGGGCCCGAGGGGCGGCGGACCGACCCGCGGATCGGGCGCGACCGCCATGCGCTGATCATGTCCGGCGCGGCGATCCTGCAGGCCCTGATGCGGATCTGGCCCACGGACCGCTTGTCGGTCGCCGACCGGGGGCTTAGGGAGGGCCTTCTCTACGCGCAGATGAGCGCGGATGGCGTGCTGGAAGACGGGCCTTACAAATGAACGACAAGCCGAATTCGGGGCGCGGGCAGCGCGAGCTGCGGGTGCGGGTCAAGACCGCGAAGGGGCGCAAGCTGTCCTCGACGCTGTGGCTGGAGCGGCAGTTGAACGACCCATATGTCCAGCGCGCCAAGCGCGAGGGCTATCGCGGCCGGGCGGCCTACAAGATCCTGGAGCTGGACGACAAATACGGCTTCCTGAAGCCGGGGGCGCGGGTGGTGGACCTGGGCTGTGCTCCGGGCGGCTGGTGTCAGGTGGCGGTGGTGCGGGTGAACGCGCTGGGGCAGAACCCGAAGAAGCCGGTCGGAACAGTGCTGGGCGTCGATCTGCAGGAGGTGGAACCGATCGCGGGGGCCGAGATCCATCAGCTGGATTTCCTGTCCGACGATGCGGACGAGAAGGTGAAGGGCTGGCTGGGCGGTCGGGCCGATGTGGTGATGTCCGACATGGCCGCGGCGGCGTCGGGTCACAAGGCGACGGACCATTTGCGGATCGTGGCGCTGGTCGAGGCGGCGCTGGCCTTTGCCTTCGACGTGCTGGAGGACGGCGGGACCTTCGTCGCCAAGGTGCTGGCGGGCGGCGCGGAAAACGAGATGCAGGCGATGCTGAAGCGGAATTTCCGCAAGGTGGCGAATGTGAAGCCTCCGGCCAGCCGGGCGGACAGTTCCGAGAAATTCGTCGTGGCGATGGGCTATCGCGGGCGTGAGATCGCGGGCGGGGCCGAGGCGGAGGAAGAGTGACGAAGTCATCGACGAGCGGGGCCAAGGGACGCCTCCTCGCTCGACTTCGTGTTCTCGTCGGGTGAGATCGCGACAGTTCTAATGAAAAAGGCGCCCGGAGGCGCCCTGTTTCTGGAAGCGCGAGGCGATCAGCCGCCCCAGCTGCGGACCGGGCCGCAGTCCATGTGGACGAAGTTCGAGCGGGAATACTTGCCAACCCCGCCCGAGGCGCAGGCCGCCGCCGCCTTGGCCATCTGCCCGACCGAACGCGACTTGAGCCGCAGGTCGGCCGCCTGGCCCTTCATGTGCAGCGAGTTGCGCGCCACGCCAGAGGAGCGCGAGCGGAGCATGGCGTTGGTCTTCGGGCTGCGGTAGCCGGAGAGGAGCATGTAAGGCTCGCTCACGTCCATGAGCCGGTGCGAGGCGGCCATGATGTCGATGGTGCGCATGTCGATGCGGGTGGCGTCATCCGTGCGCCAGTCGCGCATGAAGTGATTGATTTCCTTCATCACTTCGGGAATGTACTCACCCTCGATCCAGTAGATCGTGTCGAGGCTTTCGCCGGTCCGGCCCGAGTACATGCGGATGCGGCGGATGTCGCCTGCGCCTTTCAGCAATCCGAATGCGCTGCTGTAGGTCGGTGCCGCCACAACGGCCGTCGCTGCGAACACACCCAGAAGGTTGCGCCGCGAGACGCCGATAAGCTTGCTGTCCGTCATTCTAACGCCTGTCCCCAGTAGCTGTCTTCGACTGCCTTGGCGCAGCCTTGTTGCAACTTCTTCCCCAAGTGCAGAAATCTTATTGCACAAGAGGAATCGAAGCCCAAGCGCCGATTGCCCGCCGGTTCCAAGCCTTGCCCTGAATCGGCAAATTTTTGCTGAACGTGACAGGATATTGCCGACTGAGGCTTCGATGCATCATCCAGGGCGAAACTGTTGCGACAGGCGCAACAATGTGGGCTTCCCAAGGCAGGGGACGGGTTTGTGAATGGACAGGCCACAGGCTTTCACGATTAGATGAGGCAAAGTCGCAAGTGCTTGAGAACGGGGGGCGAATGTCTGTCTGCGCCACATCGGGGGGCCATCTGAGGTCCGTCCTTCTGTCGCTGTCGCTGTTGTTGCCCCTGCTGCCCGGAATGGCCGGCGCCGAGGCACAGGCCTTCACGCAATCGCTGGCTGCCAGCGCCTCGGACGAGCCGGCGATTGCCGACTGGTATCGCGGCACGGGCTACCGGACGCTTTGGACCGGGCCTGCGGATGCCGAGCGGCGGGCGGCGCTGCTGGAGGCTTTGGCCACGGCCGATCTGCATGGCCTGCCGCGCGCGCGTTATGATGCGGCGGCGCTGGTGGCGGCGCTGGCGGCGGCCGAGACCGAGGCCGATCGCGGCCGGATCGAGGTGGAGCTGACGCGGGCCTATCTGGCCTGGGCTCGTGACCTGACCGCGGGCGCTTTGGTGCCGAAGGAGGTCGACGGCGGCATCCTGCGCGAGATCGCCCGGCCCGACCCGCAAGTGCTGCTGGCGCGGATCGCGCGGGGCGATGCGCGGGCGGTGCTGGCGGGGTTCCTGCCGGACTCGCAGGTCTATGCGCAACTGATGAAGGCGAAGCTGGACCTGGAGGCGGTGATCGCGGCGGGGGGCTGGGGCGCCACGGTGGCTGCGGCGCGGCTGGAGCCGGGGGCGACGGGGCCGGAGGTCGTGGCGCTGCGCGACCGGCTGGTGCGGATGGGGTATATGGCGCCCACCGCCTCGGCCGTCTATGACGCAGCCTTGCAGGCGGGGGTGCAGCGGTTCCAGCTAAACCACGGTCTTGTCGCCGATGGCGTCTTGGGCGAGGCGACCATCGATGAGCTGAACCAGCCGCCCGAGGCGCGGTTGCGGTCTGTCGTCGTGGCGATGGAGCGCGAGCGCTGGATGCATATCGACCGATCGGTCAAGCACATCTGGGTCAACCTGCCGGACTTCAAGGCGAAGATCATGGATGGCGGCCGGTCGATCTTTGAGACCCGGGTGGTGATCGGCAAGAACGTGCCCGACCAGCGCAGCCCGGAATTCTCGGACGAGATGGAGCACATGGTGATCAACCCCTCCTGGGGGGTGCCGCGGTCGATCACGGTCAAGGAATACCTGCCGCTGCTGCAGAAGAACCCCAATGCGGTGAGCCATCTGCAGGTGCTGGATCGCAGGGGGCGGGTGGTGCCGCGCGGGGCGGTCAACTTTGCCGCCTACAACGCGCGCAACTTCCCCTATGGCCTGCGCCAGCCGCCCTCGGACCAGAATGCGCTGGGGAAAGTGAAGTTCATGTTCCCGAACCCGCACAACATCTATCTGCATGATACTCCGGCGAAATCCCTGTTCGATCATGATGTGCGGGCCTACAGCCACGGCTGTATCCGGGTGGCCGACCCCTTCGATCTGGCGCATGAGCTTCTGTCCTGGCAGGTCGACGATGCCGAGGCCGAGTTCGAGGCGGCGCTGGTGTCAAAGCGCGAGACGACGGTGAAGCTGAACCAGCACCTTCCCGTGCATCTGGTCTATTTCACCGCTTATCCCGACCCGCGCGGCCGGATCAGCTATCGCCGCGACGTCTATGGCAGGGATGCGGCGATCTTCGAGGCGCTGTCGGCCGCCGGGGTGGAACTGCCAGGCGTTCAGGGGTAAGTCTGGGCAAAGTGACGGCCCGGAGGTTCCATGCCCCATACGATCCGCGAGATTGCCCAGGCGCTGGGGGCCGAGGCCGAAGGTGACCTGGACCTTACCGTGACTGGCGCGGCCGAGCCGCAGGCGGCGGGGCCGGACCAGCTCGCCCTGGCGATGGACCCGCGGTATGCGGACGGGATCGCCAAGGGCCAGGCGCAGGCGGCGGTGGTCTGGCCGGGCGCCGACTGGCGCGCGATGGGGCTGAAGGCCGCAATCTTCGCGCCGCGCGGGCGGCTGGCGATGGCGGGGCTGACGCGGCTGATGGACCCGGGGCCGGACGTGGCACCAGGGGTGCATCCGCTGGCGCTGGTGGACCCCTCGGCCAGCTTGGGCGCGGGCGCGGCGGTCGGGCCCTTCGTGGTGATCGGGCGGGGTGTCAGGATCGGGCCGGGGGCGCGGATCGCCTCCCATGTCTCCATCGCCGAGGGCGCGCGGATCGGGCGGGACGCGCTGATCCTGCAAGGCGCGCGGATCGGGGCGCGGGTGACGATCGGCGACCGTTTCATCTGCCAGCCCGGCGCGGTGATCGGGGCGGACGGGTTCAGTTTCGTCACGCCCGAGAAATCGGGGGTCGAGGAGATCCGCGAGACCCTGGGCTCCCGCGCGGAAATCCGGGATCAAAGCTGGACACGGATACATTCGCTTGGGGCCGTAACCATCGGGGATGATGTGGAAATCGGCGCGAATGTCTGCATCGACCGGGGCACGATCCGGGACACCTCGATCGGGTCGGGGACCAAGCTGGATAACCTGGTCCATATCGGCCACAACGTGCAGGTCGGCCGCGACTGCCTGCTCTGCGGGCAGGTCGGCATCGCGGGCTCGGCCCGGATCGGGGACCGGGTGGTGCTGGCGGGCCAGTGCGGGGTCAATGACAATATCTTCGTCGGCAATGACGTGATCGCGGGCGGGGCGACGAAGATCTTCACCAATGCGCCGGCGGGACGGGTGCTGCTGGGCTATCCCGCAGTGAAGATGGAAACCCATGTCGAGATGCAGAAGGCCCTGCGCCGGTTGCCGCGTTTGGCAGGCCGGGTGGCGGCGCTGGAAAAGGGCGATGGTCTTGGACCGGAGGCGGACTGAGTGACCGGGCGGGCAGAGATCGAGGCGGCGGTCATCGAGATCCTGGCGCGGCAACTGCTGCTGCCGGTGGCAGAGATCTCGACCGAGGCGCGTGTGGAGGAACTGGGGCTGGACTCTCTGGGACAGGTCGAGGCGATTTTCGCCCTGGAAGAGCGGTTCGACATCAGCGTGCCGTTCAACGCGAATGAACCGGACCAGCCGGATTTCGATTTCTCCAGCGTCCCCAGCATCGTCGCTGGCGTCGAGCGGTTGCTCGCCGGAAAATGAGGCGGGTCGTCGTCACCGGCATCGGCACGGTGAACGCCCTGGCGCAGGATGTGCCGGGGACGTTCGCGGCATTTCGGGAGGGGCGGACGGGAATCGGGCCGCTGGGGTTCCAGGATGCCGAGCGGCTGACAATCCGGGTGGGCGCCGAGGTGCGCGACTGGGACGAGGGGCGGTTCACGCCGTCCGAGTTGTCGCTGTATGACCGGGTGACGCAATATGCCGTGGTCGCCGGGGCCGAGGCCTTGGCCATGGCGGGGCTGGCCGGTCCCCTTGGGCCGCGCGCGGGGGTAATCCTGGGCACGGCGGCGGGCGGTATCCGCACCTGGGAGGACAGCTATCGCGCCGTGTTTCAGGAGGGGAAGAACCGGGTGCCGCCTCTGGTGGTGCCTCGGTTGATGCATAATGCGGCGGCCTCGCATCTGTCGATCCGGCATGGGGCGCAGGGGCCGGTGCTGTCGGTGTCCTCGGCCTGCGCCAGTGCGAACCACGCGCTGGGGCTGGCCTTGCAGCAGATCCGGGCGGGAGCGGCCGATGTGATGCTGGCGGGCGGGGCGGAGGCGATGCTTTGCTTCGGCGGCGTCAGGGCCTGGGAGGGCCTGCGGGTGCTGGCGCCCGACATGTGCCGACCGTTCAGCCTGGGACGGAAGGGGATGGTGATCGGCGACGGGGCGGGGGTCCTGGTGCTGGAGGCCGAGGACCACGCCCGGGCGCGCGGGGCGCGGGTGCTGGCGGAGCTGGCCGGGTTCGGGATGACGGCGGATGCGGGCGACATCGTCGCGCCCGACCCCGAGGGCGCGGCCCGGGCGATGCGGGCGGCGCTGGCGGATGCGGGGCTGGGTCCTGCGGAGGTCGGCTATGTCAACGCGCATGGCACGGGCACGCTGCTGAACGACCGTTCGGAAACCCAGGCGCTGCAGGCGGTCTTTGGCGAGATGCCGCCCCCCGTCAGCTCGACCAAGGCGATGCATGGCCATGCGATCGGGGCCACCGGGGCGCTGGAGGCGATCGCTTGTATCCTCGCGCTGACCGAGGGGCTTTTGCCGCCGACGCTGGGCTTCTTAGAGCCCGACCCGGATTGTGCGCTGGACCTTGTGACCGGGGTGGCCCGCAAGGCGCGGGTCGAGGCGGCGCTGTCCAACGCCTTTGCCTTCGGAGGGCTGAACGCGGTCCTGGCCCTGCGCCGGGCCTGACGGAAAAGGGCCGGTCCCTTGCGGAACCGGCCCCCTGTGGCGCCCCCGAGAGGGGATCAGTCCTGGGCAGCTCCCTCGGCCGGTGCGGCACCTTCGGCCGGGGCAGCTGCGGCCGCGGCTGCATCGGCTGCGGCATTGGCGACGTTCACCGCGTCATAGCCGGCCGTGAAACCCTTGAGCGACATCGGCAGTTTCACCGTCTGGTCCGGGGCGACGAAGGGCACGATGGTCAGCGTGGCGGTCGCGCCGCCTTTCAGCTGGGCCACTTCCTCAGCCGTGAAGCCCAGGCGGGCGACGCAGCCGATCTGGGTGCAGAAGGTGAAGGGGTAGGCCTTGGCCGGCGCGCTGTCGATCTGCATCTGCATCCCGGCGGTCAGCAAGGTCTCAAGCGGCGCGATGAAGGTGGCACCGGCCGCGGCAGGGCCGCTGGAGCCTTCCGGCAAGCCGAAGATCGTGAACTCGGCTACGGAATTCCCGGCCTCATCCTTCAGAAGCTGGTAAAGCTGGCAGGGATCGGCGCCGGATTCGGTGCGGACGCAACGCTGTTCCCAGGCGTCAAAGGTTCCCTTGGTGTAGTTGGTGCCCGGACCCTGATCGCCCCCGACCTCGGTCCCCATCGCCAGGCCGTCGGCTGCCGCGGCAGGCGCCGCGCCCTCGGCTGGGGCGGCGGTGTCCTGGGCGAGGAGCGGAGTGGCGATCAGCGCCAGGGCGAGCGCCAGTGCGGTGCTTGTGGTCTTTGCCATTCGAGACAATTCCTTCGGTCTGATATGGCCGAGTCCCTAGCATGCCGGACTGGCCAAGTCAGGTGGGAAAAGCGGCATGGGCGCCGATCTGCCCGGGGTCCCGGCAAATGAAAAAGGGCCGGAGGACCGGCCCTTTCCGAAGATGGTTTTTTGCTCCCTGTCGGACTGGCCGACTTCATGGTTCCGGACGCTACGGTGATTTCTTCATGTGGTCAACGGGATTCTGCGGCGGACAAGACTGCCAGGGGCGCAGAAAAAAACCGCGCCTTTTCAAGGGCGCGGCCAGTTCAACAGGGAGGAAGTCACCATCGGGCCGAACCGAACGGACCCGATGCGAACACTCTGGCACCGGGGGGTTAATTTTGTATGGTTGCACCGAGGGGCGGTCTGGCCGCCCAGTTGCAGTTGGGGGCGGTGGTGACGGATCAGGCAGACAGCATCTTCGTGGGCGGCGGCGGCGAGGGCCATGCCGTGCCGCAGCGTCTTTTGCTGAAATACGGCAACCGGCACGGGCTGATCGCGGGGGCGACGGGCACGGGAAAAACGGTCACGCTGCAGATCCTGGCCGAGGGATTCTCGGCCGCCGGGGTCCCGGTCTTCCTGTCGGATGTGAAGGGCGATCTGTCGGGGATCGCGGCCTCGGGCTCGGCCAGTCACAAGCTGCACGAGCCATTCACGACGCGCGCCGCGACCATCGGGCTGGACCTGCAGTACCGCGCCTTTCCGGTGATCTTCTGGGATCTCTTCGGCGAGAAGGGCCATCCGGTCCGCGCGACGGTCGAGGAGATGGGGCCGTTGCTGCTCTCGCGCCTGCTGGAACTGTCCGAGCCGCAGGAGGGCGTGCTTAACGTGGCCTTCCGGCTGTCGGATGAAGAGGGGCTGCCGCTGCTGGACTTGAAGGACCTGCAGGCGCTGCTGACCTTCGTGGCCGAGAATTCGGACGAGATTTCCGCGCGCTACGGGCTGGTGTCGAAAGAGTCGGTCGGCGCGATCCAGCGGCGGCTTCTGGTGCTGGAGAACGAGGGCGGCGCGGGGCTGTTCGGCGAGCCGGCGCTGGACCTGGCCGATCTGATGACGGTCGATCCTTCAGGGCTGGGGCGGATCAGCATCCTGGCGGCGGACCGGCTGATGAACAGCCCCCGGCTGTACGCGACCTTCCTGCTGTGGCTTTTGTCCGAATTGTTCGAGACCCTGCCCGAGGTGGGCGACCCGGACAAGCCGAAGCTCGTTTTCTTCTTCGATGAGGCGCACTTGTTGTTCGACGATGCGCCCAAGGCGCTGGTCAGCAAGGTGGAACAGGTGGCGCGGCTGATCCGGTCGAAGGGGGTGGGGGTCTATTTCGTGACCCAGAACCCGGCCGATGTGCCGGACACGATCCTGGGCCAGTTGGGCAACCGGGTGCAGCATGCGCTGCGGGCCTTCACCGCGAAGGACCAGAAGGACCTGGCCAAGGCGGCCGAGACCTACCGGCCCAATCCGCGCTTCAAGATCGACGAGGCGATCCGCGATGTCGGGACGGGCGAGGCGGTGACCTCGCTTCTGGAGGCCAAGGGCGTGCCGGGGGTGGCAGAGCGGACGCTGGTGCGGCCTCCGTCCAGCCAGTTGGGGCCGATCGACGCGGCAGGGCGGGCGGCGGTGATGGCGGGTTCGCCGGTGCGGGGGAAGTACGACCAGGCGCTGGACCGCGAAAGCGCCTGGGAGAAACTGCGCGCGAGGGCCGAGGCGGCGGCGCGGGAGGCCGAGGCCGAGGAGCGGAAAGCCGAGGAAGAGCGCGAGTTCGAACGCGCCCGGCGCTATGACGGCAAGGGCTATGCCGAAGAGAAGCCCCGCAGCCGGTCGAGCCGGTCGGATTCCATCGGGACGGCCTTTGCGAAGAGCTTCGCCCGCCAACTGGGGACCCGGTCGGGTCAGGCGCTGGTGCGGGGGATCCTGGGCTCGATCTTCGGCAAACGGTAATCGGGCCGAACAGTCGAGCAGAAATCCTGCCGGAAACCGTTCGGTTTCCGGTCGCGCCCGGTGACAGCGCGCGGGAAATCGGGTCATCTCGGCCAGCGATTCCCGGGAGGATGGAATGAAACGGTCACGCATCAACGAGATCATGCGCGCGGCGGATGAGCTGATTCGCCAGCACGGCTTTGTCCTGCCGCCCTTTGCCTATTGGTCCCCGGAGGAGTTCCGCGCGCGGAAGGATGCCGGGGCCATCGTCGAGACGCGGATGGGCTGGGACATCACCGATTATGGCGAGGGCCGGTTCGACGAGATGGGGCTGTTCCTGTTCACGCTGCGCAACGGACGCCTGGCCGACCTGCAGCGGGGGGGCGGGATGTGCTATGCCGAAAAGCTGCTGATTTCCCGGCGGGATCAGCTGTCCCCGATGCACACCCATGTCATCAAGGCCGAGGATATCATCAACCGCGGCGGGGCGACGCTGGTGGTGGAGCTTTACGGCAGCGACGACCAGGGGAATTTCGCCGGGGACCGCGGCGGCCTGGTGCGCTGCGACGGGATCGAGCGGGCCTATGCCCCGGGCGAGAAGCTGAAGCTCGCGCCGGGGGAAAGCGTCACGCTGATGCCGGGCGACTGGCATGCCTTCTGGGGCGAGGGGGGCGATGTGCTGATCGGCGAGGTCTCGACCGTGAACGACGACCTGACCGACAACGTCTTCCGCGAGCCGATCGGCCGCTTCGCCGAGATCGAGGAGGACGAGGCGCCTTGGCATCTTCTGGTCAGCGATTACGACCACTGGCTGGGCTGAACCCTCGCCGGACAAGAAAAGGGGCGCCGGTCGGGCGCCCCTTTTTGCTTGCCTGTCGCCGGGTCAGTTGCCGGGCGGGCAGGTGCCGTTGACCAGCGCGGTCTTGCAGGCCGGTGCGGGATCGACGGCCGGTACGGCGGGCTCGGTCGTCGCCGGGGCAACGGACGGGGCAACGGATGGGGCCAGGGCAGGCGCGGCGGCCGGAATGGCGGGCGCCGGGGCCGGGGTTGCGCCAGTCACCACCGCGGGCGGCGGCAGGATCGTCAGCGCGGGAACCGCACCCGCCGGGATGACCGGATCGACCGCAGGCTCGGCTTTCTTCTTGGGCGCCGGCGGCTTCGGGATGTAGAGGCCCTTCGGCATCTCGCCGGAGGCGGTCAGGACGATCACCTTCTCGCCGCCCTGCAGGCGGTTGTAGAGGTCGATCACGTCCTGGTTGATCATGCGGATGCAGCCGGACGAGGCGTTGCGGCCGATCGACTTCCACTCGGGCGTGCCGTGGATGCGGTAGCCATAGTCCTTGCCACCCGAGGTCAGATAGATCGCGCGGGCGCCGAGCGGGTTGGTCGGACCGCCGGGCTGGCCGTTCGCCCACTTGGCAAGTTTCGGGTCGCGCTCGATCATTTCTTTCGGCGGGGTCCAGGTCGGCCAGGGTCTCTTGTTGTCGACGATGGCCTCGCCCGACCATTCGAACCCGGCGCGGCCGACCGAGATGCCGTAGCGGATCGCCTTGTTCTTGCCGGTGACGTAGTACAGGAGGCGGGTCTTCGGGTTGATGATGATCGTGCCCGGGGGCTGGTCAGTCTCGTATGCGACGACCTGGCGGCGGTGGCTTTCGGGGATCTCTTCGACCGGAAGGGCCGGGATCTCGATCCCGGCGTCCATGGTGGCGACATAGACGTTTTCACCGGCCTTGGGCAGCGGCTGGCTGGCCTGGGTACCGGTCGTCGGATCGACGCAGGCGGCCAGGCCGAGCAGCGCGAGGGCGGCGGCGGTCGGGCGCAAAAGGGAGGAAATGTGGCGCATGCAGGGGCTCACTCGTGGCGGGCCGGGGGCGGATCACCCCCGGCAAAACTTTTCGTGAGCGTAGCTTAGCCCAGCCCCGGCGTCAAAGGGGCGCGGGGCGGGCCAGACTTCACGGGCGCGTGAGAAGGCTCGGTGATTCCCGACTTGCGCTCAGAGATCGGTCCGCAGTGCCCAGAGTTCGGGGAAGAGCTGCACGTCCAGCATCCGGCGCAGATAGGCCACGCCCGAAGTGCCCCCGGTGCCGCGCTTGAAGCCGATCACCCGTTCGACCGTGGTCAGGTGGTTGAAGCGCCAGCGGCGGAAATAGTCTTCCAGGTCCACCAGCTTTTCGGCCAGGTCATAAGCCACCCAATGCGCGACCGGGTCGCGGTAGACCGCTTCCCAGACGGCCTGCACGCCTGGGTCGGCCTGCCAGGGCTGGCGCAGGTCGCGGGTCAGCACCCGGTCGGGGACCGACATTCCGCTGCGGGCGAGATAGCGCAGCGCCTCGTCATAAAGCGTGGGGCGGGCGAGTTCCGCCTCCAGCCGCGCGGTCAGGTCGGGCCGGTGGGCATGGGGGCGTAGCATCGCGAGGTTGCGGTTGCCGACAGCATATTCGATCAGCCGGTACTGCCAGGACTGGAAGCCCGAGGACTGGCCCAGGCTGTCGCGGAAGGTGGTGTAGTCGGCTGGGGTCATCGTCCGCAGCACGTCCCAGGCGTTGTTGAGCTGTTCGAAGATCCGGGCGATCCGGGCCAGCATCTTGAACGCCTCTTGCGGCCGGTCGGCCGCGATCCGGGCGCGGGCTGCGTCAAGTTCATGCAGCGCAAGGCGCATCCAGAGTTCCGAGGTCTGGTGCTGGATGATGAACAGAAGCTCGTCATGCGCTGCGGTCAGCGTGGCCTGGGCGCCGAGGATCTGGTCGATCCGCAGGTAGTCGCCATAGGACATCCGGCCGTCAAAGGCCATCTGGGCGCCGTCCTCGGCCGGGTTGAAGGGGCAGGTGGTCATTTGCTTTCTCCGTGATGGGGTTTCAGGAAGAAAGCGGGCCCTTCCGGTTCAGGACCGAGAGATTGCCCATCCGCCGCCAGAGGGCGACCCAGGCGGCGGGGCGGCAAAGGGGCGGCAGGCCGGTCAAGTCACCGCCGCGCGCTGCTTGAATTCGGGGCGGTCCCAGGTGCCGTAGTCCATGATCTTCGCCAGGATGTTGACGGCGCGGGCGACGTCGTCCTCGTCGATGTAAAGCGGCGTGAAGCCGAAGCGCAGGATGTCGGGGGCGCGGAAGTCGCCGATCACGCCCTCGGCGATCAGGGCCTGCATGATCGCATAACCCTCGGGGTGGCGGAACGAGACCTGCGAGCCGCGCATCTGGTGCGAGCGGGGGGTGGCGAGTTGCAGCATCGGCGCGCGGGATTCGACGCCCTTGATGAAGAGGTCCTGCAGGCGCAGGGACTGGGCATGGACTTCGGCCAGGTCGATGCCGTCCCAGACGTCAAGCGCCGCTTCCAGCGCGGCCATCTGCAGGACGGGGGGCGTGCCGACGCGCATCCGTTCGATCCCTGCGCCGGGGCGGTAGGAAAGGTCGAAGGCGAAGGGCGCCTCATGACCAAGCCAGCCGGAGAGGGCAGGGCGCGCGGCCTCGGCATGGCGGGGGGCGACATAGATGAAGGCCGGTCCGCCGGGGCCGGAGTTCAGGTATTTGTAGGTGCAGCCGACCGCGAAATCGGCCTTCACGCCCGAAAGGTTCACCTTCACCGCGCCCGCTGAATGGGCCAGGTCCCAGACGGTGATCGCCCCCATCTCGTGCGCACGCTTCGTGATATCGGCCATGTTGTGGCGGCGGCCGGTGCGGTAGTCGACCTCGGTCAGCATGACGACGGCGACGGTGTCGTCGATGGCGGCCATCGCCTCTTCGGGCGCGACGGTCTTCAGCCGGTACTGGCCGCCCAGCGTGCGGCATAGCCCTTCGGCCATGTAGAGGTCGGAGGGGAAGTTGCCGGTGTCGGACAGGATCACCCGGCGCTTGGGGTTCATCTCCAGCGCCGAGGCGAGTGCCTGGTAGACCTTGATCGAGAGCGTGTCGCCAAGGACGACGCTTCCCGGTTCGGCCCCGATGAGCCGTCCGATCCGGTCGCCAAGCGCGCGGGGCTGCGCCATCCAGCCGGCCTGGTTCCAGCCACGGATCAAAAGCTCGCCCCATTCGCCGGTCACGGCCTTCTCTACCCGGGCGGGCACGTTGCGGACCATGGGTCCAAGCGAATTGCCGTCGAGGTAGATGACGCCTTCAGGCAGATGGAACTGTGCTTTGGTCGCGGCGAAATCGATGGGCATGGCGGTCTCCTTCCCCGGTCTTATCGGGGGTTCGGTGCGGCTTGCCAAGGGGGAGCCCAATTGGTTGCGCTGGGGGCGCGGCTGGTGTTGGATCGCCGGAGGGAGGAACCCGATGCCGAAGGGACTGGCCGCGATCGACATTCCGCCAAGCTGGCTGGCGCTGCATCTGGCCGCGGCCTGGGTGCTGTCGCTGGTCTCGCCACCGCTGTTCGGCCGGATCGGCGATGCGGCGGGTGTAGTGCTGGTGGGGCTGGGG
Source organism: Alphaproteobacteria bacterium (assembly GCA_046569765.1). Taxonomy (GTDB): domain Bacteria; phylum Pseudomonadota; class Alphaproteobacteria; order Rhodobacterales; family Rhodobacteraceae; genus Tabrizicola. Next base: position 44,046 of record JBKHWC010000002.1, read on the forward strand.
CTGATCGTGATGCTGGGGGCGGTGACGCAGATGGCGCTGGCGCGAACCACGTTCATTCCACGCCGCGACCCCTCGTCTCTGGTGACGCGGGGCCTGTTCTCATGGTCGCGCAATCCGATCTATCTGGCGGATGCGATGATCCTTCTGGGCGCGATCCTGTGGCTGGATGCCGTGCTGGCGCTGCCGCTCGTCGGCGGCTTCGTCTGGCTCATCCAGACCCGGTTCATCCGCGACGAGGAGGCGCGCCTGACGCTGGCCTTCGGGCCGGAGTTCGACCTCTGGGCAGGTCGCACCCGGCGTTGGTTCGGTCGGAAATGACCATGCTGCAGGGCGGAAAAACTAGGGTTTGAAATATTGTTGCGCAATGGTAAGTGCAACGGATCAGATTATGCCGGCTGGGGCAGGAGCGGGGGACTTAGGTGAAGATCGGAGCACTGACAGAGGTTTTTCCCGGTGAGAACCGGGTGGCGATGACGCCGGATTCGGCGGTTCAGCTGGCGAAGCTGGGGCATACGACCTGCATCCAGGCGGGCGCGGGGGCGAAGGCCGGGTTCTCGGACGCGGCCTATGCGGCGGCGGGGGTCGAGGTGCTGCCGGATGCGGCTTCGGTCGTGGCGGCGGCGGATGTGATCGTCAAGGTGCGCGGACCCGAGGCGGGCGAGCTGGCCGCGATGGAGGATGGCCAGACGCTGATCAGCTTCTTCTGGCCGGCGCAGAACCCCGAGCTGCTGGAAGACGCGGCGAAGAAGAACCTGACCGTGGTCGCCATGGACATGGTGCCGCGGATCAGCCGGGCGCAGAAGATGGACGCGCTGTCCTCGATGGCGAATATCGCGGGCTACCGCGCGGTGATCGAGGCCGGGAACAACTTTGGCCGCTTCTTCACCGGGCAGGTGACCGCGGCAGGCAAGGTGCCCCCCGCGAAGGTGCTGATCGTCGGCGCCGGTGTCGCAGGTCTTGCGGCGATCGGAACCTCGGTCAGCCTGGGCGCGATCGTTCATGCCTTCGACGTGCGGCCGGAAGTGGCCGAGCAGATCGAATCCATGGGCGCGAACTTCGTGTTCCTGGAGTTTGAGGACAAGCAGGACGGTGCGGCAACCGGCGGCTATGCGGCGCCCTCCAGCCCTGAGTTCCGGGAAAAGCAACTGGCCAAGTTCCGTGAACTTGCGCCCGAGATGGACATCGTCATCACCACCGCGCTGATTCCGGGCCGGCCCGCGCCGAAGCTGTGGACCGAGGACATGGTGCGGATGATGAAGCCGGGCAGCGTCATCGTCGACCTGGCGGCGGAGCGCGGCGGCAACTGCGACCTGACGGTGCCGGACCAGAAGATCGTCACCGACAACGGCGTGACGATCATCGGCTACACCGACTTCCCCAGCCGGATGGCGGCGCAGGCCTCGACGCTGTATTCGACCAACATCCGCCACATGCTGACGGACCTCACGCCGAAGAAGGATGGCGTGATCCTGCACAACATGGAGGATGACGTGATCCGCGGCGCGACCGTGGCCCATGTCGGCGCGGTGACCTATCCGCCGCCGCCGCCCAAGGTGCAGGCCATCGCGGCGGCAAAGCCCAAGGAAAAGCCGAAGGAGCTGACGCCCGAGGAACGCCGCGCCCAGGAGGTCGCGGCCTTCAAGGCGCAGACGCGCAACCAGGTCGGGCTTCTGGCCATCGGCGGCGGGCTGATGCTGCTGGCGGGGCTTTACGCTCCGGCCAGCTTCATGAGCCACTTCATCGTCTTCGTGCTGGCGGTCTTCGTGGGCTTCCAGGTGATCTGGAACGTCTCGCACAGCTTGCACACGCCGCTGATGGCGGTGACGAACGCGATCTCGTCGATCATCATCCTGGGGGCGCTGATGCAGATCGGGTCGGGGTCGTTCCTGGTGATCCTGCTGGCGGCGCTGTCGGTCTTCATGGCCGGAATCAACATCTTCGGTGGCTTCATGGTCACCCGGCGCATGCTCGCCATGTTCCAGAAGTCGTAAGGGGGCAGACATGGCATATGGATTCACCACGGCTGCCTACGTCGTTGCGGCAGTTCTCTTCATCCTCTCTCTGGGGGGGCTCTCGGGCCAGGAGAGCGCCAAGCGCGCGGTCTGGTACGGGATCGTCGGCATGGCGCTGGCCGTCGCGGCCACGCTTTACGGGCCGGGCTTCGGGCTTTGGTGGCTGTCGGTCGCACTGATCGCGGGCGGTGGCGTGCTGGGCTGGATCGTCGCGCAGCGCGTCCAGATGACCGAGATGCCGCAGCTGGTGGCGGCGATGCACTCGCTGGTCGGTCTCGCGGCCGTTTTCATCGGCTTCAACACCCATATCGAGCTGGTGCGCCTGGCCGGGATGGACGAGGCAGCCCGCACCGCGCTGACCGGCTTTGCCGCGGCTGTCGCGCACAAGACCGGGGTCGAGATCACCATTCTGCGGGTCGAGACCTTCCTCGGCATCTTCATCGGGGCGGTGACCTTCACCGGATCGGTCATTGCCTACGGGAAGCTCGCGGGCAAGGTCGATGGCAAGGCGAAGAAGCTGCCGGGGGGCCACCTGCTGAACGCGGGTGCGGCGATTGTCTCGGTGCTGCTGCTGGTGGTCTATCTGCAGTCGGGATCGTCGCTGGCACTGATCGGGATGACCCTGGCCGCGCTTTTCATCGGCTATCACCTGATCATGGGGATCGGGGGCGCGGACATGCCGGTCGTGGTCTCGATGCTGAACAGCTATTCCGGCTGGGCGGCGGCGGCCATCGGGTTTTCGCTCTCGAACGACCTGCTGATCGTGGTGGGCGCGCTGGTGGGCTCTTCGGGGGCGATCCTGTCCTACATCATGTGCAAGGCCATGAACCGCAGCTTCATCTCCGTGATCCTCGGCGGCTTCGGCGGCACCACGGGACCGGCGATGGAGGTCACGGGCGAGCAGATCGCCATCGACGCCGAGGGCGTGGCGGCGGCGCTGAACGATGCGGACAGCATCATCATCATCCCGGGCTACGGCATGGCGGTGGCGCAGGCGCAGCAGTCGGTCAGCGAACTGACCCGGAAGTTGCGGGCCAAGGGCAAGAACGTGCGCTTCGCGATCCACCCCGTCGCGGGGCGTCTGCCGGGGCATATGAACGTGCTGCTGGCCGAGGCGAAGGTGCCCTACGACATCGTGCTGGAGATGGACGAGATCAACGAGGACTTCCCGGAGACCGACGTCGCCATCGTCATCGGCTCGAACGACATCGTGAACCCGGCGGCGCAGGAAGACCCGAACAGCCCCATCGCCGGGATGCCGGTGCTGGAGTGCTGGAAGGCGAAGCAGGTCTTTGTCAGCAAGCGCGGGCAGGGGACGGGGTATTCGGGGATCGAGAACCCGCTCTTCTACAAGGAAAACACCCGGATGTTCTACGGCGACGCGAAGAAGAGCCTCGACAGCCTGCTGCCGATGATCGAGTGATCCGGCCCGTAGGGTGGGCATTATTGCCCACCCTACCCGGCGGCCCGGCTGTCCACGGTGGACAGGTCCGGGCTTTCCTTTTGCCTCAATGGCTTGCCTGCGGTCGTTAGGGAAGTCTTAGGACTTTCCCGCCCGCCCCCGCGTCTCTGCCGTTGCTCGGGCGCTGGCGATTGGGCAACACCTGCGCGGCATACCCTGGTATTCCGGTATTCTGCTGGAAAGCGCTGCGGCGGCGGCCTACCTCTCGGCGGACCCTCTGCGAGAGCATCTGATGCCGATCCCGGACCATCCCCTGCGCTATGCCACCGTGAACGAGCTGCACGCGCGGCCCTTCCCCTCGCTGGAGGTGCCGTCGACGGCGGTCTATGTGGCGATCAAGGAACCCGTCCAGGCGCAGAATCGCGACCGGGCGCGGGATCTGGGGCATCTGCTGCAGCTTCTGGACCGTCACGGCAGCGCCCATCCGCAGCCCGGCGCCACGCATTTCCAGGGGCCGATCGGCCGGGCCGAGCTGAAATGGGAGAGCCATACCGAGTTCGTGACCTACACCGCCTTCACCAAGGGCATTTCGGCCCGGCCCTTCGACCCGGCCGAGGCAGAGGTCCTGCCCGAGGACTGGCTGGAGGCGGCACCGGGCCGTCGCCTGACCTCGGTCCTGATCCGGGTCGAGGCAATGCCGGCAAGCGATGAGGACCTCTTGCGCCGGGTGGACGAGTGGTTCGTGCCGGAAAGCCTGGCGGTGGCCCGCGTCGTCGATGGGGCGGCGGTGATCGCGGGCGATTTCCGCATCGATCCGGCCGGGCACATGCGCTTTGCGGTCTTTGTCGCGCCGGGCACCGGCCCGCGCCGGGTCGGGCGGATCGTGCAGCGGTTGTGCGAGATCGAGACCTACCGCGCCATGTCGATGCTGGGCCTGATGCGCGCCCGCGACCTGGGCGTGCGGCTGAATGCGCTGGACCCGCAGCTTTCGGCGCTGGTCTCGGGGCTGGACAATGCCGAGCCTGCGCCAGAGACGGCGTTGCACAACCTGCTGACGATCTCGGCCGAGTTGGAGAGCCTGGCGGTGCAGTTCTCGTTCCGCTTCGGGGCGACGGCGGCCTATGAGGCGATTGTCAGCCAGCGGATCGAGGTCCTGCGCGAGCAGCGGATCGAGGGGCGGCAGACCTTCGCGGAATTCATGATGCGCCGCTATGACCCGGCCATGCGGACGGTGAAATCGGCGGAAAGTCGGTTGAAGGCGATGGCCGAGCGCGCAGAGCGGGCGGCGGAGCTGTTGCGGACGCGCGTCGATGTGGAGCGTTCGGCGCAGAACCAGAAGCTACTGGAGAGCATGGACCGCCGGGCGGACCTGCAGCTACGGTTGCAGCGCACGGTCGAGGGGCTCTCGGTGGTGGCGATCAGCTATTACGCGGTCAGTCTGGTGGCCTATCTGGCCGCGCCCGTTGCCAAGGCGGCGGGCTGGTCGAAGGAGACGCTGACCGCGGCGCTGGTGCCCCCGGTCGTCGGGCTGGTCTGGCTGCTGGTGCGGCGGATCCGCCACCATCTGCACTGACCAGGCCGGGTCGACGATCTTTCTGCGAAAGATCGGGGGCTTACCGCCCCCGGATCCGCGGGTCGAGCGCGTCGCGCAGGCCGTCGCCGACGTAGTTCACCGACAGCACGGTGAGCGAGATCGCCAGCCCCGGCCAGACCATCTGCATCGGATAGGTCTGGTTGTAATAGGCCGAGTTCAGCATCGACCCCCAGGTCGAGAAGTCGGACTGGAAACCCTGCCCCAGGAAAGAGACGACTGACTCGGTGATGATCGCATTCGCCACGCCGAGGGCGCCGGCCACCATGACCGGGGCCAGCACATTGGGCAGGATGTGGCGGCTGATGATCCGGCGCGCGGGTGTGCCGATCGAGCGGGCGGCCAGGACGAATTCACGCTCTTTCACGGCAAGGACCTGACCGCGCACGATGCGGGCGACATGCATCCAGGACGTGAGGCCGATGGCGATGATCAGGATGAAGAAGGTGCCGAGGTTCGGGCCGAACATCTCTTTCAGATAGGGGCCGTAGAGGAAGGTCAGGACCAGGATCAGCGGCAAAAGCGGCAGCGACAGGAAAAGGTCGGTCAGCCGCATCAGCGCGCCGTCCAGCCGGCGGAAGTAGCCCGACAGAAGCCCGATCAGCGTGCCGAGAAAGACCGCCACCGACATGGCGACGAAGCCCACGGCGAGGCTGACCTTTCCGCCCAGCATCAGCCGGGCCATGATGTCGCGCCCGACCTGATCGGTGCCGAGCGGATTGCTCCACGACGGCGAGAGGTTGCGCGACTTGAACATCTCGGCCGTATTCGGGTTCACCTTGATCGGCTCGGCCGTCCAGACCAGTGGGCCAATCAGCACAAAGATCAGAAGGCCCGCCAGCACCCATAGACCGACCATCGCGCCTCGGTGCATGCGGAACTGGTCCCAGACGTCGCGCCAGAGGCTGCGGGGCGCGTCCTCGCGGTCGGGGATGGCGGCGGTGGTGTCACTCATAGCGGATCCGGGGGTCGAGGATGCCGTAAAGGATGTCGGCAACCAGATTGAACAGCACGATCAGGATCGCGGTGATGAAGGCGATGGTCTGCACCACCGGCAGGTCGTTGACATGGATCGCCCCGATCAGCGCCGCGCCGATGCCGTTGATCTTGAACACCTGCTCGGTCACGATCGCGCCGGCAAAGACGGCGGGCAGGCCCAGCGTGATCACGGTGATCACCGGGATCATCGAATTGCGAAGCACATGTTTCAGGACCACGGTCCGCTCGCTTAGCCCCTTGGCGCGGGCGGTGCGGGCGTAGTCCTGGCTGAGGTTCTCCAGCATCGCCGAGCGGGTGTAGCGGCTGAGTTCGGCGGCGTTGAACAGCGCCAGCACGGCCACGGGCAGGAACATCTGGCGAACCTGCTGCTTGAAGGTCTCCCAGTCCACGACCTCGAGCGAGGTGTTGTAGATCGAGGGGAACCAGCCCAGCCAGGTGGTGAAGATGATGATGGCGAGAAGGCCGGTGAAGAAGGTCGGCACCGAATAGCCGACCATCGAGACGAAGGTGCCGACCTGGTCGAACCAGGAATACTGGCGGTAGGCCGAGTAGATGCCGATCGGCAGCGCGATCAGGATGGCGATCAGATAGGCGGTGCCGATCACGGTGAGCGTCTGGGGCAGCCGCTCGCCGATGTAGTCCATCACCGGGACCTTGGAGGAGTACGAGATGATGCGCGGCGCGCCGTCGGCGTAACTGGTGCCGAAGGCCGCGTCGAAGGCGTACAGCGGTTCGGTCCAGAAGAACTGCTTCAGCCACAAGAGATACCGGATATGGACGGGTTCGTTGATGCCCATGGCCTCGACCATCTTGATCCGCACTTCGGCGGGCACGGTCAGCGGGATCTCGGACGCCGGGCTGCCGGGCGCGAGATCGACCAGGAGGAAGATCACGAGGCTGATCAGCAGAAGCGTAGGGATCGCGACCAGCAAGCGCCGGAGCGTGTAGGTCAGCATGGGCGGGCCTGTACTCTGGAGAAGGGAATGGGTGCCCGCCGTGGGGGCGGACACCCTGGGATCAGGGGCTTACTTGATGCGGAACCAGTCCTGGGCGTTCCACAGTTCGGTGTCCCAGGTGTTCAGCACCACGCCGCCCAGCGTGTTCGAGGCCGCCGAGAGACGGCCGCGGTCGATCAGCGCCACGACGACATGGCTGTCCTTGGTCAGCATGTCGTTCAGCTTCTTGGCGATCTCGGCGCGCTTTTCCATCTCGGAGGTCTTGGACAGTTCCAGCCAGAGCTCGTCATAGGCCGGGTCGCAGAAGCGGTTGACGTTCTCGCCCTGCCACTGGTTTTCCGGCCCCGGGATCTTGTCGCAGAGATACTGGCCCAGGTAGGGCTCGGGGTCGGTGCCGTCGAAGTTGTTCGCATACATCTCGACGTCGGCATAGAACTTCTGGAACGTGTCGGGCGAGCCCGCGTCGCCGCCGAAGAACACGCTGGCATCGACCTGCTTCAGCTCGACCTCGACGCCGATCTCGTTCCAGAACGACTTGATGACCGCCTGGAAGTCCTGGCGGACCGGGTTGACCGAGGTCTGGAAGAGCAGCTTCAGCTTCATGCCGTCCTTGTCGCGGACGCCGTCGCCGTCGCTGTCGGTCCAGCCGGCCTCTTCCAGCAGCGCCTTGGCGCCTTCCACGTCCTGCGTCAGGCATTCGGTGTTGTCGCTGGCGAACATCTCTGGCGCCGGAACGAGGTTGCAGGTCGGGCGGCCCGCAGCGCCATAGCCGATGTCGTTCAGCACGTTGCGGTCGATCGCGATCGACAGCGCCTTGCGGACGCGGACGTCGGACAGGATCGGATGGGGATGCTTGGTGGTCGACCGTTCACCCTCAGGCAGGGCCGGGTCGGGGTTGGTCATGTTCATCTCGATCCGCTCGACGAGCGTGCCGAAACCGTTCAGCAGCACACCCTTGCCACCGGCCGACATCTGGGCCTGCATTTCCGGGTTGATCTGGGTGTTCCAGGCATAATCGAATTCGCCGGTCTCCAGAACCGCGCGGGCCGCCGCCTGGGCGTCGCCGCCGCCCTTGACGGTCATCGTGGCGAAAGCGGGCTTCGCCGGGTCGCGGTAGTTCGGATTGGCTTCCAGCTCGACAACGTCATTGACCTTGAAGTCCTTGACGACGAAGGGGCCGGTGCCGATCGGCTTGAAGTTCTGCTCCGAGCAGGTCGAGGCCGCAGCGCCCAGGCAGTTGGCGAATTGCGCCGCCTGCAGGATGGGCGAGGTGCCACCGACGAAGGCCTGGTAGGGGTTCGGCTTCGGACCCGAGAACTTGACGACGATGGTCAGATCGTCCGGGGTCTCGATCGAGGTGATGCCTTCATAGCGCGCAGCCTGGGCGCAGCCGCCTTCCGGGTGGGTGCAGTATTCCCAGGTGAACTTGGCGTCGGCCGAGGTGACGGGGGTGCCGTCCGACCACAGGAGGCCCGGCTTCAGCTTCCAGGTGATCTGGGTCAGATCCTCGGTGATGCCGCCGTTTTCCACGGTCGGGATCGACTCGGCCAGACGCGGAATGACCACGCCCTTTTCGTCAAAGCCGGCGAGGCCTTCGAGGATGAGGGACGCGGTTTCCACGTCCTTGGTGCCGGACGAAAGGTAGGGATTCAGGATCGAGGGCGCTTGCCAGTAAAGCACATTGACGTGCCCGTCGGCGCCGCGCTCGGCGAAGGCGGCCGGGGCGAGGCCCAGGGCTGCCACGGCGCCCAGAAGGGCGGTTCTCAGTTTCATTGCGTCACTCCTTGTTGGTTGCGCTCGGAAGCCTCGGGGGCGCCGGTTGATCCGGCGGCCAGGTTGTCGAACAGGTGGCAGGCGACGAAACGGCCCGGTTCCACCTCGCGCAGCGCGGGTTTTTCCACGCGGCAGCGGTCAAAGACCTTGGGGCAGCGGGTGCAGAAGTTGCAACCCAGCGGCGGATTGGCGGGCGAGGGCACGTCGCCCTTCAGGATGATGCGCTTGCGGGACTGCGCGCGGACCGGGTCGGGTTCGTTCACGGCCGACAACAGCGCCTCGGCGTAAGGGTGCAGCGGGCGGGCATAGAGGTCGTCGCGGGGGCTGAGTTCGGCGATCTTGCCCAGATACATCACGGCCACGCGGTCGGCGATGTGGCGGACCATCGACAGGTCGTGGCTGATGAAGAGGTAGGTCAGGCCCAGCTTTTCCTGCAGGTCCTCCAAAAGGTTCACGACCTGCGCCTGGATCGAGACGTCCAGCGCCGCGATCGGTTCGTCGCAGACGATGAACTTGGGGTTCAGCGCCAGCGCGCGGGCGATCCCGATCCGCTGGCGCTGCCCGCCCGAGAATTCATGCGGGTAACGGTTGGCGAAGCGGCGGTTCAGGCCGACCTGATCCATCAGTTCATAGACCCGCTCCAGCTTTTTCGCCTTGGGCCAGTCGGTATGTTCGTCCAGAGGCTCGCCGATGATGCGGGCAAGCGTCATCCGGGGGTTGAGGCTGGCCTGCGGGTCCTGGAACACCATCTGCATCGCCGGGCGCTTCTTGCGCAACGCCTCGGGGCCAAGGCTGGCCACGTCGTCACCGTCGATCACCACGCGGCCGGCGGTGGGCTCGTAGAGCCGCAGCAGCGCGCGGCCCACGGTGGACTTGCCGCAGCCGGATTCGCCCACGAGGCCCAGGGTTTCGCCAGCGTTGATCGAGAAGCTGACCCCGTCCACTGCCTTGACGTCGCCGGTATGGCGGCGGAAGACGCCGGTGTAGATCGGGAAATGCATCTTCAGGTCGTCGACCTTGACCAGGGGCTCAGACATGGAGGGCCTCTGCCTTCGGGACCGGGGCCGACCAGTGGCAGGCGACGTCATGGCCCTGGCCCACGGGGCGGCCGTCGATGGCGCGGCGGGCGGGGTTCTCGCGGTCGCATCGGTCGTGGCGGTAGTCGCAGCGGGCGCGGAAGGGGCAGGCGGTCGGCGCGCCGGAAAGGATCGGCGGCTGGCCCTGGATGACCTTGAGCCGGTCCTCGCGCGGGCCGGTGATCGCCGGGATCGTCTGCAGAAGCGCGCGGGTATAGGGGTGCTGGGGGTTGGCAAAGAGCTCGCGCACCGGGGCCTGTTCGACGACCTGGCCGCCGTACATCACCATCACCCGGTCGGCGATGCCCGCGATCACGCCCAGGTCATGGGTGATCCAGATGATCGCCATGCCCAGCTTGTGGCGGAGGTCCTTCACCAGTTCCAGGATCTGGGCCTGGATCGTCACGTCCAGCGCGGTCGTGGGCTCATCCGCGATCAGCACGTCCGGGTCGCAGGCCAGTGCCATGGCGATCATCACGCGCTGGCGCATGCCGCCCGAGAACTGGTGCGGATAGGCCTTCAGACGGCGGCGCGCATCGGGGATGCCCACCAGCTCCAGCAGCTCCACCGCGCGGTTGGCGGCGGCGGTCTTGCCCATGCCCATATGCTTGCGCAGGGGCTCCATCAGCTGGTCGCCCAGGGTGAAGACCGGGTTCAGGCTGGTCATCGGGTCCTGGAAGACGAATCCGACCTTGGCGCCGCGCACCTCTTGCAGGCCCCTGTCGTCCAGCTTCAGCAGGTCGCGGCCGTCCAACAGGACCTGCCCCCCCCGGTTTTCCGCCGGAGGCGAGGGCAGAAGGCCGATCAGCGACATCATGGTGACGGACTTGCCCGAGCCGCTTTCGCCGACGACGCCCAGCAGCTCTCCCCGGTTCAGGTGGAAGCTCACGTCGTTGACGGCATGGATCTCGCCGCTGCGGGTGCGGAATACAGTGCGAAGGCCCTTGACTTCAAGGACAGGCGCGGCCCCATCGGCCATTCAGAACTCCCCGCGTCGTTTCTTAGTTCTTGTTATTCTTAAGGCTTTTGGACCTTGGGCCGTTGCCTGCCCCGATCATGGGTCAACTGTTTCCGATTTTCTGCCCTCTATCAATCCTGTTTCGCTGCGCGATTCCACCAAGGATCGTCGGCGTTCTGCCGGATTTCCCGTGCAATCTGCCAGATATTGACAGTCTCCCACGCCGGGCCGAGGGTGGCCACAACATCTAGCGTCCGGGGACGGGGGACAAAATGCAGGCACTGACGTCGCGTCAGATCCTTGACCAGCTGGTCAGCTTTCCAACGGTGAGCCGCGGGTCGAATCTGGCGCTGGTCGACTGGCTGGAGGGCTATCTGACCGGCCACGGGATCCGGTGCTTCCGGCACTGGAACGAGGACCGGCAGAAAGCCGCCCTGATTGCCCATGCCGGCCCCTGGGAAGAGGGGGCGGTGGTCCTGTCGGGTCATTCCGACGTGGTGCCGGTGGACGGCCAGGCCTGGACCTCGGACCCCTGGACGGTAACGGAACGTGACGGGCGGCTTTACGGCCGAGGGACCTGCGACATGAAGGGGTTCAACGCTCTGGCGGTCTGGGCGCTGGTCGAGGCTCAGCGCCGGGGAGTTTCGCGGCCGCTGCAACTGGCGTTGTCCTATGACGAGGAGGTCGGCTGCACCGGCGCGCCGCCGATGATCCGAACAATGCAGGAGGTGGTGCCAAAGGGCAGCGCCGCGATCATTGGCGAACCCAGCCGGATGGGCGTGATCACCGGGCACAAGGGCGGCACGGGCTATCATGTGCATGTGAAGGGGTTCGAGGTCCATTCCTCGCTGCTGCCCTATGGCGTCTCGGCGATCATGGAGGGGGCGCGGCTGATCGACTGGCTGAACGAGGTCAACGCCGAGATCCGGGCCCGGCCACGGACGCCGATGGCCGCGCGCTTTGATCCGCCCTTCACCACGCTGCATGTCGGCATGATCCAGGGCGGGACCGCGCACAACATCACCGCCGCCGATTGCCGGTTCGCGGTCGAGATGCGGGTGGTGCCCGGCGAATCGATCCCGGACTGGGAGGCGCGGTTCGAGGCCAGGGCGGCCGAGCTTTCCGCCGCGATGCAGGTGGTGCGCCCCGAGGCGGGGATCCATCTGGAGAAGTTCTTCGGCGTCCCCGGCCTGCAGCCCGAAACCGAGGGCGAGGCCGAGGCCCTGGCCCGCCGCCTGACCGGCGACAACCGGACCGGCGTGGTCAGCTACGGCACCGAGGCCGGGCAGTTCCAGGAGGCGGGCTATTCCGCCGTGGTCTGCGGCCCCGGCGACATCGCCCAGGCGCACCAGCCGGACGAATTCCTTGAGGTTGCCGAGTTCCAGGCCGGGCAGCGGTTCATGGAGCGCCTGCTGGAGGCGCTGGCGTGAGCTTTCCGATCTCCGAAGCGTCTCCGGTCCGCTTTGCCGCGCCGCTGCCGGGGCGAGTCGATGTTGCGATCGTGGGCGGCGGCGTGATCGGGGTGATGACGGCCTGGTTCCTGCGCCAGAAGGGCCTGTCGGTGCCGGTGCTGGAAAAGGGCAGGATCGCGGGCGAGCAGTCCAGTCGCAACTGGGGCTGGGTGCGCCAGCAGGGCCGTGATCCGGGCGAGTTGCCGATCATGGTCGAAAGCCTGGCGATCTGGAAGCGGCTGGCGGAGGAGATGGGCGAGAGCCTGGGCTTCCGGCAGACGGGCGTCCTGTATCTGGCCAAGACCGAGCGCGAGATGGCCGGGTTCGAGGCCTGGACGGAACATTCCCGCGCGCATCAGCTGGACACGCGGCTTCTGACCGGGGCCGAGACGCTGGCGATGTTGAAGGGGGCGGTCGCGCCGTGGAAGGGGGCGCTTTACACGGCCTCGGATGCGCGGGCGGAACCCTGGACGGCGGTTCCGGCGCTGGCGGCACGGGCCGAGGAGGCAGGCGTCCTGATCCGCGAGGGCTGCGCGGTCCGCGCGCTGGACCTGGCGGCGGGCCGGGTCGCGGGGGTGGTCACCGAGGCGGGGCGGGTGGCGTGCGACCAGGTGGTCGTCGCTGCGGGGGCCTGGTCGCGGTTGTTCCTGGGCCGCCACGGGATCAGGATTCCGCAGCTTTCGGTGCTGGCCAGCGTCGCGGCGACCGAACCGATGCCCGAGATCTTTCCCGGCAATGCCGCCGACGACGACTTCGCTTTCCGCCGCCGCGCCGACGGCGGCTATTCCATCGCGCCGGGCGGGTCCGAGCATGACTTCTTCATTGGCCCCGATGCCTTCCGGTCCTTCGGGGCCTATCTGCCGATCCTGAAGAAGGATTTCAGCACCGCCGGGTTTCGCCTGCGCGCGCCGAGAGGATTCCCGGATGCCTGGGGCACCCCGCGCCGCTGGGCCGAGGACGTGGCCTCGCCCTTCGAGGCGACGCGCATCCTGAACCCGGCCCCGAACCTGAAGACCCTGGGAAAGGTGCAGGACGCCTTCGCCCGCGCCTTCCCCGCGCTGGGTCGGCCGAAGCTGAAAGCGGCCTGGGGCGGGATGATCGACACGCTGCCGGATGTGGTGCCGATCGTCGACCACGGGCCGATCCCTGGCCTGACCATCGCCACGGGGATGAGCGGGCATGGCTTCGGCATCGGTCCCGGCATGGGGCGCGTTGTGGCGGATCTGGTGACGGGGGGGCATGTCGGCCATGACCTGTCGCGCTTCCGGTTCAAACGGTTCAGCGACGGGACGAAGATCGCTCCGGGCCCGAGCTTGTAGGCGGGCGCACGCCGGAAATCGTCACGATTTCCGGTCCGGTTTCCGTTGCGGAAATCGGCGCCTCACTCCAGCCGCGCGCTGGTCCCCGAATGTCCTGCCCATTGCGGCAGCCCGTCCGTGATCGGAGCCAGGGCGCGCGGTCGGCGGCGAAGATATGCTCTTGCGGGGCGAGGGTCGGCGGGTCGATCAGCGTGCCATAGGCGACATGGGCCCATGCGACCTCGCGGACGATGGAATAGATGAGCGAGCCACAGGCCCCGCAATGTACGTCGCGGATGTCCCCCTTGCCGAAGGACAGGACGCTGGCGGCCCCGGCGGTCAGCCGCAGCTTGCCGACCGGGATCCCGCCCATAGGTTTGCAGGCCGCGCCGGTCGTGCGGCGGCACTGGCTGCAATGGCAGAACATCGCGTAGTCGAAGGCGTCCTCGACCTCATAGCTCGTCTGCCCGCAGAGGCAGCTTCCTTTCAGCATCCTGGCCATTGCGTTCCTCCCGCCCGCTCATGCGAGCCTGCCCCGGATGGTCCCGCGCGGCAATCCGTGCCGTTCCCCCTTGCCGAACGGTCCGGGAAGGCTCAGGTTTCGGGGAAAGGAGACCAGACATGCCCGTCAAGAACCGTTTCGCCGAACTTCTGCCCGAGATCACCGCCTGGCGCCGCGATTTCCATGAACATCCCGAGTTGTTGTTCGAGGTCCACCGCACCGCTGGAAAGGTGGCCGAGCTGTGCCGCAGCTTCGGCTGCGACGAGGTGGTGGAAGGCATTGGCCGTACCGGCGTCGTCGCAGTGATCAAGGGCAAGACCGACACCAAGGGCCGGGTGATCGGCCTGCGGGCGGACATGGACGCCCTGCCGATCAAGGAGCAGACGGGGGTGCCCTATGCCTCGAAAACCCCTGGCAAGATGCATGCCTGCGGGCATGACGGGCATACCGCGATGCTTCTGGGCGCGGCGCGCTATCTGGCCGAGACGCGGAACTTCGACGGCACGGTCGTGTGCATCTTCCAGCCGGCAGAGGAGGGCGGCGGCGGCGGCCGCGAGATGGTGCAGGATGGCCTGATCAGCCGCTGGCAGATCGACGAGGTCTACGGGATGCACAACATGCCCGGCATCCCGGTCGGCCATTTCGCGATCCGGCCCGGCCCGATGATGGCCGCCGCCGACCAGTTCGAGATCACGGTCACGGGGAAGGGCGGCCATGCCGCCAAACCGCATGACTGCATCGACACCACCGTCGTCGCCGCGCATATCATCGTCGCGGTCCAGACCATCGCCAGCCGCAACGTGGACCCGATGAAGCAGGTCGTCGTCTCGGTCTGCACGGTCGAGACCGACAGCACGGCGCATAACGTGATCCCGCAGGTGGTGAAGATGAAGGGCACCGTCCGCACTTTGGACCCCAAGGTGCAGGACATGGTGCAGACCCGGCTGTCGCAGGTGGTCGAAGGGACCGCGCTCGCCCTGGGCGCCAGCGCCGAGGTGAACTACCAGCGCGGCTATCCGGTCACGATCAATGCCCCCGAGCACACCGATTTCGCCGCCCAGGTGGCGCGCGAGGTCTCGGGCCAGGTTGACACCAACACTCCGCCGCTGATGGGGGCCGAGGATTTCAGCTACATGCTGAACGAACGCCCCGGCGCCTATATCTTCCTGGGCAATGGTGACACGGCGATGGTGCATCATCCGGCCTACAACTTCGACGACAACGCCATTCCCTTCGGCGCGAGCTGGTATGCCGGGATGGCCGAGGCGCGGATGCCCGCGGCCTGACCCCAAGGGGCGCCCGCGAGCCGGGCGTCCCGACTTCGCGGCAGGGTTGCGCGATGCCTGTCTTGCGGGGATAGTCGGACCAGGTTGATCCGGGAAGGCGCGACATGGAACATGCTGGCCAATCTGGTCTTGCCGCTGCCCGCCCGGCCCGGGTCGAGCTGCTGGTCGTCGAACTGATCAACCGGCTGCTGGATGCCGAAGCGCAGGGCATGGACGACCGCATCCAGGAGGTTCTGGCGCGGCTTGGCAGTGCCTGCGGGCTGCATCGCACCTTCCTGTTCAGGGTGCGGCCGGACGGCACGCATTACAACAGCCACGAATGGGTGGCCGATGGCGTGGTCCCGCTGCAGCCGCTGATGCAGACCATGGTGCCCAGTCACCATCCCATCTGGCACGCCGAGTTCGACGCAGGTCGCTCGGTGGCGGTGCGCTGCCGGGCGGACCTGCCCGAGGGCGGGTCAGAGCGGCAGTTCCTGGAGGAAATCGGGGTCCACTCGGCACTGATGGTTCCGCTGATGGATGGCCGTCGTCTGCTTGGCGTCCTTGGCTACGACAGTCAGGCCGAGGATCGCCCCTGGGACGAGGACGAGGTTTTCCTGCTGACCTCGATCGCCCGGGCGGTGGCCAGCGTGATCCTGCGGGCCGAGTCCGCGGCGGCGGCGGAAGGGGCGCGGGCGCATCTTGAAGCGACGCTGCGCGCTCTGCCTGACCTGGTGATCGAGATCTGCCCCGAAGGCACGATCCTCGCCTGCCACAGCGACAAGCTGCCCTGGCTCTCGGCACTGGTCCATGCCGGGATCGGGCGCCATGTGCGCGAGGTGATGCCCTATCCGCTGTCCGAGGCGCTGTGCGAGTTGGTGCAAACCCCGGTTGCGGTGCGCAGCACGAGGTCGCGGCGCGTGGGTGTGGCCAGCCTGGTCGCGCCGCATTGGTACGATGTCTCGGTCTCGCCGCTGCCGGTGCCGCCGGATGGCTCGACGCCGGGCGTGGTGGCGGTGATCCGCGACCTGTCGGCCAGCCAGATGTCAAGCGAGATGGCTTCCTACCGCGAGGGGCAGTTCACCGCCTTCTTCGAGATGTGCCCGCAGCCGATCCTGTTGAACGACTATGACACGGGCGCGGTGCTGGATGCCAACCGGGCGTTCAAGACGACCTTCGGGCTGGATCCGCTGGCCTCGACCGATCTGCGGGTGCTGGACGTCCTGCCCGAGGATACGGGCTGGTTCGTCCAGCTGGCGATTGCCGAGCTGAAGGCCAAAGGCAGCTATGGCCCGGTCGAAGCCTCATTGCGCCGGGCGGACGGCGAGCGCTTCCCGGCGGTTCTGCGCGGGTTCATGAGCATCGATCCGAACGGGCGGCGCCTGGTCTGGGCGCTGATCGAGGATGTGACCGAGCTGCGCGCCAAGGAGGCGGCACTGCTGGCCGAGCGCGAGGCGCTGCAGGCCACACGCAGCCGCTTTCTGTCGGCGATCGAGGCGCTGGACGACGGCTTCGCGATCTTTGATGCCGAGGACCGGCTGGTCCTGTGGAACTCGCCCTACGAACGCGTCTTCGGCGGCATCTCCGATCTGATCCGCGAGGGGGCGCTTTATGACGACCTGCTGCGCGCCGCGATCGAGCGCGGGGTCTTCGGCGCCGAGGGCGAGCGGGACGAAGCGGCGCTGCGCCGCAGGCTGGACCGGCCGCTGACCGAGGTCTGGGACGGTGAGGACGAGCTGGCGGATGGCAGGCTGATCCTGGTCCGCGAACGTGCGACCCCGGCGGCCGAGACGGTGGGCCTGTACGAGGACGTGACGGCCCGGCGCCTGGCGGACCGGCGACTGCAGCAGGTGATGGAGGGCGGCGAGGTCGCCGTCTGGGACTGGGACGACGAGCAGGGCCTCAGCGCGATAAACGACCACTGGCGCGCCTTGCTGGGCCTGTCCGATCTGTCGGCCACATCACAGGACCTGCTCGCCCTGGTCCATCGCGGCGACCACGCAGCCGTGGATGCAGCCTGGCGCGCCCTTTTCGAAGAAGGCAGCGATCAGTGCGATCTGGTCTGCCGTCTGCGCCATGGTGCCGGGCGCTGGGTCTGGGTTCTGGTGCGGGGACGGGTGCTGGCCCGCCGCGCCGACGGCAGGCCGCGCCGGATCTCGGGCGTCACGCTGGACATCAGCGCCCGGACCGAAGCCGAACGCAAGCTCTCGCGCGTGATCGACGGTGCGCAGCTTGGGATCTGGGAGCATGACGTGCAGCAGGGCCGGACCCTGGTGAATGACCGCTGGGCCGAGATCCTGGGCTATCGCGCGGCCGAGCTGAACCCGATTCCCCGGGATCGCTGGATGGCAATGATTCACCCTGACGATGCGGCCGACATGCTGCTGCGCGAGGCGCAGGCGTTCTCGGCAGGGGTCTGGACGATCCAGCACGAAATGCGCTTGCGCCACCGCGACGGCCATTGGGTCTGGGTCATGTCGCGCGGCCAGGTGATCGATTGGGACTGGGCGGGGCGACCGTTGCAGATCACGGGCGTTCATATCGACCTTTCTGCCGTGAAGCGGCTGGAAGCCGAGCTGGCGCGCGAACGCGATACGCTGGCGCGGATCATGGAGACATCGGTCTCGGGGATCATCGCGGTGGATGCGGCGGGACAGGTGGTCTTTGCCAATGGCGCGGCCGAGCAGGTGCTGGGGCGTCCGGTCGTGCCGGGCGCCGACCTGATGAAACTGCTGCGCGAGGCGGGGATGACCGATCTCGACGGTGTGCCGGTCCCGGGTGAGCAACTGCCCTTCGCCCGGGCGCTGTCAGGATCGGGGCTGCACGACCTGCGCCACGCGATACGCTGGCCCTGTGGCACGCGGCGGGTCCTGTCGGTCAATGCGGCCCGGCTTTCGGCGCATGACACGGGGCTGGCGGTGGTCTGTTCCTTCACCGACATCACCGCCTCGGTCGAAAACGAGGACCGGCTGCGCGCCGCGATGACCGCGGCCGAGACGGCGAACCGCGCCAAGTCCGACTTCCTGGCAGCGATGAGCCACGAGATCCGCACGCCGCTGAACGGGGTTCTCGGTATGGCGCATGTGCTGGAACGGCATCTGACCGACCCGGAGCAGCGCGGGATGCTGCAGGTGATCCGCGATTCGGGCGAGCATCTTCTGGGCGTGATCAACGACATCCTTGACCTTGCCAAGATCGAGGCCGGCCGCCTGGCCCTGGTGCCGCGGCCGATGACGCTGTGCCAGGTTGTGGGGCGGATCGTGCAATTGCACGCGCTGAAGGCGGGCGAAAAGGGCGTTCGGATCGTCACGCGCTGCATCGGCGCGACCGAGGGCGAAGTGCGGCTGGGTGACGAGCAGCGGGTGATCCAGATCCTGCATAATCTGTTGGGCAATGCGGTGAAGTTCACCGACACGGGCGAGATCGTGCTCGAGGTCGATGCGACCTCGAGCGAGCGGCTGGTGGTCGAGGTGCGCGACACCGGGATCGGCATGGCCGAGGCCGAGCTGGGCCGGGTGCTGGAGGAATTCACCCAGGGCCAGGGTGGCAGTTCGGCGCGCCACGGCGGTACGGGGCTGGGCCTGGCCATCGTGCGGCGGCTGGCGCGGCTGATGCAGGGTGACGTCACGCTGCAGTCGCGGCTGGGGCAGGGGCTGACCGCGCGTGTCGAGATCGCTCTGCCGATACTGACGGGCGAAGGTGCCGCCCTGCAACCGTCCGAAGTGCCCGCGGTGCCGCCCATGCGGGTTCTCGCGGCCGAGGACAATGCGACCAACCGGATCATCCTGCAAAGCATGCTGCGCACCCTGGGTGTGCAGGCCGAGATCGTGCCCTCGGGCGATGCGATGCTCGCGCGCTGGCACGAGCGCTATGACGCGCTGCTTCTGGACATCGCCATGCCGGGCTGCGGCGGTATCGAGACGCTGGCGCGGTTGCAGGAAGAGGCCCGGGCGCATGGGGTGGCGCTACCGCCAGCGGTGGCGGTCACCGCCAATGCGATGACGCATCAGATCGAGAGCTACCTCGCGCAGGGCTTCGCCGCCTGTGTCGCCAAGCCTATCGCACTGGACCGGCTGGCCCTGGCGCTGATCCACTGTCGGGCGGGGAAGGTCTAGCCGTCAAAGCGGGTCGGGCCGCGGCGATGTTCGTCGACCGGCTGGGTCAGGACGACCGCCTGATAGGCACGCTGGTCGCAATTCGCGCGAGGGCAGATCCGGCAGTTGATGCCGATCGGCACCATGCGCGCGCCTGGGACTGTGAAGACCTCGGCATAGCCGATTTCGGCCGCATGATCGACGGTGCAACCCATGGCGACGGCCAGCCGGTTGTCCTGGGCATGGCGGATCCAGGTCGGCCGGTCCACAGTGCGCGAGAAGACGAAGTATTGGGATTTGTCCGGCATTTCAACGAACTGCGGGACGATCCTTCCAGGCGTTCTGAAGCTGGTATGCACATCAAGCCGCGGACAGGCCCCGCCGTATTCGGCCAGGTGAAAGTCGGTCGCATTGAACCGCTTGGTCACGTTGCCGCCCTTGTCGATTCGCAGGAAGAAGAAGGGTACACCCTGCGCGCCCTCGCGCTGCAGCGTCGTGGCGCGGTGGCAAGCCTGTTCGAAGCTGACCCCGAAGCGGGTGGCAATATGGTCGAGGTCGTATTTCGTCGCCCGCGCCTCGGCCAGGAAGGCGTCATATGGCATCAGCACGGCGGCGGCGAAATAGTTCGCAAGCTCCACCCTCAGCCGCGCCACCCCGCGCGGATCGGCGATGCCAGAGCGGCCGACCAGCGCATCCAGCAGTTCGCGCTGCTCCAGCAGGCCGCACATGTGGACGAGCTGAAAGGTCCGGTTGGTGTGGTCCAGCGCCTCGGAAAGGTGGATCTCGCGGCGCGTCTCGTCATACTGGCGCAGCGTGCCGGGCAGGTCTTCGACCCGGACCAGGCGGACCGAGATCCCCAGGCCATCTCGCAGTCGTGCTTTCAGCGCGGCATAGATCTCGTCGCGTTCGACCGGGGCGGGCCAGAAGCGTTCGGCCGCCTCCTCAAGCTCGCGGAAGTGGTTGCGATTGCGGCGGAAAACCGTATGGACCGCCGCCTCGGGGCTGGAGGCGATGGTGCCGCCGTCGCCCTCGTTGCGGGCCAGAAGCTGGTCGTTGGCAGCCTGCCATGCGCGGTGCAGCCGCAAGAAGGCGGCGGTGAGGTCGGGGGCATGCACCAGCGCGGCCCGCAATTGCGGCAGGTCGGGCCGGGCGTCGAAGATCGGGTCCTGGAGAGCGGCCCTCAGGTCGGCAAGCTGGCTCGCCCCATCGTCATCCGCAATCTCGCGCCAGTCGACGCCATAGGCCTCGAACAGCCGAAGCAGAACCTGGACCGAGACGGATCTTTCGTTGTTTTCCAGAAGGTTGACATAAGACGCGCTGATCCCGAGCTTGCGCGCCATCGCCCCCTGGGTCTCACCCCGCTCCAGCCGCAGGCGGCGCAGATGGGGGCCGATGAAGGTCTTTTGCATACCATCGCACACAAAGCTGATTTTTGTTGGCATGACAATATTACAAAAAATGACTTGTGTAAATTCTCGCGTTCACAGCGAAACCCGCTTTGACTTTGTGCCTGAGGCAGAGGGTGCGATGCCTGGGTCCAACAACGGAGGATTTCCATGCGGACAGGCATCAACACACTCTTCATCCCCGGGCCCACCAATGTACCCGAAGTCGTGCGCCGCGCGATGAACGTTCCGATGGAGGACCAGCGCGGCCCCGAATTCGGCGGCTTTGTCCTGGGGATCCTGGCCGACCTGAAACGTGTGTTTCGGACCGAAACCGGGCGGGTGATCCTGTACCCGGGCTCGGGCACCGGGGCCTGGGAGGGGGCGATCACCAACACGCTGAACCCCGGTGACAAGGTGCTGATGGCGCGGCACGGCCAGTTCTCCACCCTCTGGGCCGAGATGGCGACCCGGCTGGGCCTGGAGGTGGAACTGGTAGACCTGGCCTGGGGCGCGGCGGCGCCCGTCAACGAATTCGCGCGGCGGCTGGCGGCTGACCGCAAGGGGCAGATCAAGGCGGTCTTCGTCACCCATAACGAGACGGCAACGGGTGTGACCAGTGACGTGGCGGGGGTGCGCAAGGCGCTAGACGACTGCTTCCATGATGCGCTTCTGTTCGTCGATGGCGTCTCTTCGGTCGGGTCGATCGACTTTCGGATGGATGACTGGGGCGTCGACCTTGCCGTGACCGGCAGTCAGAAGGGGCTGATGTGCCCGGCGGGGCTGGGTGTGCTGGCGGTGTCGCAGAAGGCGCTGGCGGCCTCGGAAAAGGCCGGGATGAAGCGCGCCTATTTCGAGTTTCGGGATCATGCCATGCTGGCCGACACCGGCTATTTCCCCTACACGCCTCCCGCCCAGCTGCTGCACGGGATGCGGGCCGCGCTGGACCGGATCCATGCCGAGGGCCTGGACCGGGTCCTCGCCCGCCATGCCCAGCTGGCCGAGGGCGTGCGGCGCGGTGTGGCGGCCTGGGGGCTGCAGATCTGCGCCGAACATCCCTCCATCGCCTCGAACACGGTGACGGCGATCCGGGTGCCCGAGGGCGTCGATGCCCGCGACGTGATCCGCATCGGCTTTGAGCGCTACAACACCTCTTTCGGGTCGGGGCTGGCGCGGCTCGCGGGCAAGGTCTTCCGCATCGGGCACCTGGGTGACCTGAACGAGGCGATGTGCCTGACCGCCCTGTCAGTGGCCGAGATGGCCCTGGTCGAAGCCGGCGCGGCGGTCGAGTTCGGCTCGGGCGTGGCGGCGGCGCAGGCCTGGTATGCGCAAGGCAGGGCGGTGCAGGCCGCCCGGATCGCAGCAGAATAACACAAGGAAATCCGAAAGATGAGCCATACTCTTCACCCGCTGCGTCGGCAGCGGCTCCAACGGTCCGAGCTTGCGGTCCCCTCGTCGAACCCGACGATGATCGAAAAGGCCGCCGACAGCGCCGCCGATTATGTATTCCTGGACCTTGAGGATGCGGTGGCCCCGCCCGAGAAGGAGCAGGCCCGCAAGAACTGCATCCAGGCGCTGAACGACATCGACTGGGCGGCCAAGGGCAAGACGGTCAGCGTGCGGATCAACGGTCTGGACACCCATTACATGTACCGCGACGTGGTCGATGTGATGGAGCAGGCGGGCGACCGCGTCCACACGATCCTGGTGCCCAAGGTGGGCGTGCCGGCGGACCTGTACATGGTCGAGGCGATGGTCAATCAGATCGAGATGGCAAAGGGTTACCGGACGAAGGTAATGCTGGAGGCGCTGATCGAGACTGCGCTTGGCATGGCCAATGTCGAGGTGATCGCCCAGTCGGCGACGCAGCCCGGCAGCCGGCTTGAGGCGATGCACTTCGGGGTGGCCGACTTTGCCGCCTCGATGCGGGCGCGGACGGTGAACATCGGTGGGCTGAACCCGGACTATCCGGGCGACCAGTGGCACGCGGCGATTGCCCGGATGACCACCGCCTGCCGCGCCTACGGGTTGCGCGCCATCGACGGCCCGTTCGGCGATTTCTCGGACCCCGAGGGCTACAAGGCCGGCGCCCGCCGCGCTGCCGCCTTGGGGTGCGAGGGGAAATGGGCGATCCATCCGTCGCAGGTCGCATTGGCAAACGAGGTCTTCAGCCCGACCGAGGCGGAAGTGACCAAGGCGCGCCGGATCATCGCCGAACTCAAGGTGGCCGAGGCCGCGGGCAAAGGTGCCGCAAGCCTGGACGGAAAGATGATCGACGCCGCCAGCGAACGCATGGCCAGGAACGTCCTGGTGATCGCAGAAGCCATCGCCGCCGAATAGGCCGGTGGGCAAAATGCCCACCCTACAAAGGCTTACGGGAGGAAGCTCATGGACATTCACGAATATCAGGCCAAGGAAATCCTTGCCCGCTTCGGCGTGCCGGTGCCGCGCGGGGGACTGGCCTACAGCCCCGAGCAGGCTGGCTATCGGGCGCGCGAACTGGGCGGAAAAGCCTGGGTCGTCAAAGCTCAGGTCCATTCCGGCGGGCGCGGGGCGGCCGGGGGGGTGAAGCTGTGCCGCGACGAGCATGAGGTGGCCAATTTCGCCTCGACCCTGTTCGGCAAGCAACTGGTCACGAAGCAGACCGATGCCAATGGCAAGGGGGTCTACCGGCTGTGGATCGAGGCCGCCTCGGACATCGCGCAGGAGATCTATCTGGGCTTCGTGCTGGACCGGAAGTCCGAGCGCATCATGATCGTCGCCTCGGCCCAGGGCGGGATGGAGATCGAGGACCTGGCGGAGACCGACCCGGACTCGCTGCGCCGGATGACGATCGACCCGGCGGTGGGGCTGACCGAGTTCCAGGCGCGCGAGCTTGCCTTCCAGCTGGGCCTGAAGGGCGGCCAGATCGCCCAGATGGTGAACATCCTGCGCGCCTGCTATCGCGCCTATCGCGACCTGGACGCGGTGATGGTCGAGATCAACCCGCTGGTCATCACCAAGGGCGGCGACCTGGTGGCGCTGGATGCCAAAATGTCCTTCGACACCAACGCCTTGTTCCGCCGTCCTGAAGTGGCCGAACTGCGCGACCGCAGCCAGGAGGATCCGCGGGAATCGACGGCGGGCGACCACGGGCTGAGCTATGTCGGCCTGACCGGCGACATCGGCTGCATCATCAACGGTGCGGGCCTGGCGATGGCGACGATGGACATGATCAAGCTCTCGGGCGGCGAGCCGGCGAACTTCCTGGATATCGGTGGCGGGGCCAGCCCCGAGCGGGTGGTGAAGGCGTTCCAGACGGTGCTGGCCGACCGCAATGTCAGCGTGGTCCTGGTCAACATCTTCGCCGGGATCAACCGCTGCGACTGGGTGGCCGAGGGCGTCGTCACCGCCTATCGCCAGCTGGGCCTGACCCTGCCGGTCGTCGTCCGCCTGGCCGGGACCAATGTCGAGGAGGGCCGCCGGATCATCGACCAGTCCGGCCTGCCGCTGATCTCGGCCGACACGCTTGCCGAGGCGGCGATGAAAGCCGTCGCCGCCCGTCCCCGCAAAGCCGCCTGAGGGAGGAACCCATGGCCATTCTGATCACCGAAAAGACTCGCGTCATCGTCCAGGGCATGACCGGCCGCATCGGCGCGTTCCATGCCGCCGACATGATCAAGTACGGCACCAACGTGGTTGGCGGGGTCACCCCCGGCCGTGGGGGCGAAAGCCACCTTGACTGCCCGCTGTTCAATACCGTGCGCGAGGCCGTCGAGGCCACCGGGGCGGAGGCTTCGCTGGTCTTCGTCCCGCCGCCCTTTGCCGCCGACGCGATCATGGAGGCCGCCGACGCCGGCATCCGCACCGCCGTCTGCGTCACCGACGGTATCCCCAGCCAGGACATGATGCGCGTGAAGCGTTTCCTGCGCCGCTACCCCGAGATGCGGAAGATGCGGCTGATCGGGCCGAACTGCGCCGGGATCATCTCGCCCGGCAAGGGTTTCATGGGGATCATGCCGCCGCATATCTACATGCCGGGTCGGATCGGCATCGTCGGACGCTCGGGCACGCTGGGCTATGAGGCGGCCAGCCAGTTGAAGGCGCTGGGGATCGGCGTGTCGACCAGCGTCGGCATCGGCGGCGATCCGATCAATGGCTCGAGCTTCAAGGACATCCTGCATCTCTTTGAAAACGATCCGGAAACCGATGCAGTGATGATGATCGGCGAGATTGGTGGCCCGCAAGAGGCCGAAGCGGCTGCCTTTGCGCGCGACCACATGAAAAAGCCAGTCGTGGCCTATATCGCCGGGCTCTCGGCACCGAAGGGGCGGAAGATGGGCCATGCGGGCGCGATCATCAGTGCCTTCGGGGAATCGGCGCAGGAGAAGGTGGATATCCTGACTGCTGCCGGGATCACCGTGGCTCCGAACCCAAGCGCCATGGGCGAGACAATGGCAAGGGTGCTTTCGATGCGGAAAGCCGCATAAGGCACGGATTTTCTGCGAAAATCCTGGTCAGGCGACGGCGCGGGCCAAGGCGCAGAACTGTTCCAGGCCGATCTCTTCGGCCCGTGCGGTGGGCGGGATGCCCACCGCTTCCAGCTTCGCCTCGATCTCGGGGGCAAGGCCCTTGAGGCTGGAGCGGAGCATCTTCCTCCGCTGATTGAACGCCATGGCAGTTATCCGCTGCAAAATGTTGAAATCGCACGGAAAACGGGGCTGGGGCAGGGCAGTCAGCTGCACCACGGCGGAATGGACCTTGGGGGCCGGGGTAAAAGCCTCGGGCGGAAGAGTCATCACGATCCGGGCATCGCAGCGCCATTGGGCCAACAGGGCAAGGCGGCCGTAATGCTCGCTCCGGGGTTTGGCGACAATCCGCTCGGCCACTTCCTTCTGGAACATCAGCGTCAGCGAGGACCAGAGTGGCGGCCAGGCCGGGGGCGAGAGCCAGCGGATCAGAAGCTCTGTCCCCACGTTGTAGGGCAGGTTTGCGACGATCTTTACCGGAGGCCGCAGATGGGCGGCCAGGTCCACCTCCAGCGCGTCTCCGTGCAGCACATCCAGCCGGCCGGGATAGGCGGCGCTGATCTCGGCCAGCGCGGGCAGGGCGCGGGCGTCCTTCTCGACCGCCACCACGCGGCGCGCGCCTTCGGCAAGAAGGCCCCGGGTCAGCCCGCCGGGGCCGGGGCCGACCTCCAGCACGTCGCAGCCGGTCAGATCCCCCGCCGAGCGGGCGATCTTGGCGGTCAGGTTCAGGTCGAGCAGGAAGTTCTGCCCTAGCTGCTTCTTCGCCACCAGTTCATGCGCCCGGATCACCTCACGCAAGGGGGGCAGGCCGTCAATCGTTCCCAAGTTAGCCTCGCGCTTACATACTGGCCCAGATATCCCGCCGGAGGCATGGCTCCTTACCGCAGGCGCGCCGTGGCCATCTCGCGCGCCATACGCAGGGCGGCGATCAGGCTGGAGGGATCGGCGATCCCGCGACCGGCGATGTCATAGGCAGTGCCGTGGTCGGGAGAGGTGCGCACGAAGGGCAAACCCAGCGTGACGTTCACGCCGCCCGCGAAGTCGATGGTCTTGATCGGGATCAGCGCCTGATCATGGTAGGCGCAGATCGCCACGTCATAGCCCTTGCGAGCCGCTGCGTGGAACATCGTGTCGGCGGGCAGCGGGCCACGGATGGCAAGCCCCTTGGCGGCAAGACGGGCGACCAGCGGCGCGATCCAGTCCAGCTCCTCGCGTCCCATGGCACCGCCCTCGCCGGCATGAGGGTTCAGGCCCGCCACGGCGATACGGGGATCGGCGATGCCGAAGTCGCGTTGCAGCCCGGCGCGGGTGATGCGGATCGTCTCATCCAGAAGCGCGGGGGTCAGGGCCTGCGGCACCTCGGACAGCGGAATGTGGATCGTTGTCGGGACCACGCGCAGCTCGGGGCAGGCGAGCATCATGACGACCCGCTCCTCCCCGGCGAGATGAGCGAGGAATTCGGTATGGCCAGGGAAGGCGAAGCCCGCGCCGTCCTTCAGCGCCTTCTTGTGGATGGGCGCGGTACAGATGGCCGAGCCTTGGCCCGCCAGCACAAGCCTTACCGCGCGTTCGATCACCGCGATGACCCCGGCAGCATTGGCCGGATCGGGCTGGCCGGGCTGCGCTAGGGCCGGGAAGTCGTGGCGCAGGACGGGCAGGGGGCCATCGGCGGGATCCTCGCCCTCGGCCGCCTCGCGCCAGATTGTGCCTTCGGGAAGGTGACGCGGATCGCCAAGCCAGACGAACCGCTCTCCGGCTGCCCAGGCCTTGGCCGCGATCTCGGGTCCGATACCGGAGGGGTCGCCGCAGGTGAGGAGGACCGGCCTCGTCACGGCTCGCGGATGAAGGCTGCGGCGCGGAGTTCTTCCAGGTAGCCTTCGGCCAGGCCTTCCAGCTTCTGGTTGATGACCACCTCGCGCACCCGGTCGCGGGTGATTGGCTCTTCCCGGGTGACCTCGCGGCTGCACAGCATGATCAGGCGGCGGAAGCCGTCGCGGGCCAGGGCCACCGAGACCTCGCCGGGGTCGAGGCGGGCGAGTTCCAGGCCGACGTCGCCGGGAAGCTCTCCGGCAGGCTGCTTGGAGATCGTCAGGCGGTCGGCGGGCAGGCCGCGGGCCAGACCGTACAGATCGTTACATTCGTCTGCATTGGCGCGGATGCGGGCGACTTCGGCCGGATCGTCGGCGATCAGGAAATCGGCCCATTCCACCGTCACCGCCACCGGCTCGGCGCTTTGATCCAGCGCCACGTCACGCAGCTGGAACAGGACCACCGCGCCGGGAACCGTGACAGGATCCGAGACCTCGCCGGGGCCAAGGGCCAGCACGGCAGCGCCGATCGCGCCGGGCAGGTTCGCCAGCGGCATCCAGTCGAGGCGACCACCATTCCCGGCGGTGGGCGCGGCGGAATACTGCCGCGCGGCCGCAGCGAAGCCGCCCTCGCTGGTTACGGTGTCCGAAAGTCGCTGGGCCAGATCCATCGCCTCGGCCTCGCGGCCGGGTTCGGCTGGGATCACCAGTTCCGAGACCAGCACCCGCAAGGCACGGGGGCGTGTCTCGGCCTCAAGCGCGCGGTCGATGTCGCTCTCGCTGACGGCGACCTGTCCGGCAAAGCGGGCCCGCACGACCTTGCGCCACAGAAGGCCCGCCGCCACGAAGTCGCGGAAACTTTCGCCGGCGATCCCCGCCTTGCCCAGTTCGGCGACCAGCGCCTCTGCGGAAAGGTTGGCGCGCCCAGCGAATTCCTCCATCCCCTGCAGCACTTCCTGATCCGTCAGGGTCAGGCCCAGACGCTCGGCCTCGGTGCGTTGCAGTCGGTCCTGAATCAGCGCCTTCAGCGCCTCATCCTCGGGGTTGCCGGGGGCACGCAGGGCCCGCAGGAAGAGGGCACGCTGTGCGACCTCATATTCGGTGATGACACGGTCGTTCACATAAAGCCGGGGCGCGAACAGGTCCTGCGCCAGTGCCGGGCCAGTCAGGACCAGAATACAGGCCAATGCCGTCGCCTGCCGTTTCAGAACCGAAAATGCCATCGCCTCAGCCGTTCTTCCTGTGCCTCGCGGATCTGCGTCCGCCGCCTTGCCCCCGCCCTACTGCCGGCAGGCCCGCGCCGGTCCGCCGGTCACGCCACTGCCAAAGCCCACAAGGTCGAACGACAAGGAGAAATCCGTCGTCGGCGATACACTAGTGGATGACGTGAACCGACGCGAGAGGGAAACGTCGAAGCGCACGCACTCGTTCAGGAACTCCAGACCCATGCCGGCGACCGTGCCGCGGTCGGCGACAAAGTCGTAGCGGCCGGACAGTTTCCCCGTCCAGTTCGGGTTCAGCTTGCGCCGCGCGTCGAAGGTGATTTCCTGCGTCGGCTCGGGGCGGTTCTCGGTCTCGTCTGCTACCGCCCAGATCAGCGAGGAGGCCAGCGCCGTCCGCTTGCCGCTGTAGGTGATCCGCGCCTCGCCCTTGGTGAGCGACAGGTCGTCGTCAAGGACGGTGCGGGCCGTCAGTGCCAGCCCGTCGGCCAGATCGAAGTTGACCGCCGCCAGCCAGTCCGAGGTCGTGCCGCCCAGGCCGGATCCGGGGCCGAACTGGTCGAGGTCGGCCTCACGGAACACCCGGCCCAGGGTGACACCCATCGACCAGCCGGACGGGTCGTAGCGGGTCCAGGTCACGCCCAGGTTGGCGCGCGGGCCGCGTTCGACCGCGTCTGATCCGGGGAAGCGGTCCAGCGAGAACAGGCTACCCTCATCGAATTCGACCAGGACCGAATCCTCGTTCGGCAGGACTTCCGCATTGGACGAGGCCCAGATGAACTGTGCCACCGGCTCGATCACATGGGTCGCGCCGGTTGCGCTTGCCTTGACCCAGGGCCAGCGCAGCTCGATCCCGGCGTTGCCGTGGGTGCGGGTGGTCTTGCCCTGGAAGGTAGCGTCCTGCGCCACGCTATAGGCATCGGCGGAGGCTTCGCCCAGCACCGTGGCCTCAATCCCCAGGGGCAGGATGAGGCTGCGGCGCCAGTCGATCCGGGCCGAGATCCGTCCAAGGTCGCGCCCATCGGCGATGTCGTCACTGTCGAGGCCGTCCAGCGGATTTGTCGAGCTGCGCCAGTGATTGTGCGTCTGCAGCCGCAACCCGCCTTCGCCGCCCAGGGGACCCAGCGAGAAGCGCCGGTGGAAGGTCAGATCGGCGATAAGCGAGGGGATGGTGGTGTTGTCCTCGTCGTCGCGCAGGGTCTGGAAGCTGATGATCCGGGCCGAGATATGTTCGTTGCGCCGGGTGCGGCTGGCCTCGATCCGGCTGTCCAGACGGTCGGTGTCGCTGATGCCATAGTCCAGAAGATAGGCCGGGTCGGTCACGGTCTGGCCCTTGATCGTCAGGCCAAAGTTCAGCGGCAGGCGGAATTCGCCGTCGACGAAAAGATAGCCGCGCGGATCGCCGGGGACCAGCTCGTCGCTGGTGATCGCGCCGTTCAGCTCGATCCGGCCGGTGGTGAAGACCTGGCGATAGCGCAGCTCCAGCGTCTGACTGTCGCGCGTGGTGATATAGGGCGTGAGCGTCAGGTCCGAGGATGGCGTCAGCGCGATGAAATAGGGCAGTTTCAGGCCCGTCCCCAGATCCGAGGTGGTGCGCAGGGACGGCATCAGGAAGCCGGTGGCGCGGTCCAGCGTCGGGTCGGGCATCCGCAGGCGGGGGATATAGAACACCGGCACCCCGGCAATGCGGAACTGCGCATTGTCGAAGTAGATCTGACGTTCGACCTCGTCATGCCGGACCTTGCGGGCGCGGATCTCCCACAGGGGCGTGGGGTCGCCTTTGCAGACCTTGCAGGACGAGGCGGCGACCATCTCAAGCTCGGTATAGCGGCCCGAGACGCGGGTGATCGTGTTCGCGGCCAACTGCAACTGCCGGTTCAGCACCAGCCGGGCGCTGGTCAGGATCCCCTCGGCCAGGTCGGCCTGCAACTCGGCCTGCGAGGCAAGGATGATCGTCTCGCCCGAGGCCTCGGTCAGCACGATCGGGCCCTCGATCACCAGCCGGTCAGTCGCCTGGTCGAAGACGATGCGCGAGGCCTTCAGGCGGCGGCCCTTGTAGAAGACCTCGACATTGCCCGCCGCGATCAGCCGGGTGTCGCCGGTGATCTCGATGCTGTCCGAGATCAGCGTCGCCTGTTCCTGCGCCCGGGCGGGCAGGGCCAGCGTCAATGCCAGAAGCAACGACAAGAGCAGGCGCGCCATGTCAGCCATCCTCCAGATGCAGCAGAAGTCCGAGGGAGAGCATCACGGCCGCGACCGGAGGGGTCCAGGCGGCCAGGGCGATGGGGATCTGGCCCGTATCGCCCAGCGCCTGGGCGAAGTTGCGCAGGAAGAAGATGCCGAAGCCCGAAAGCATCGCCGCCACCACCATCTTGCCCGTCCCGCCGAAGCGGACATGCCGCATGGTGAACCCTGCCGCGACCAGCACCATCGCTGCCATCAGCAACGGCTGTGCCAGTTCCATCTGGAACCACAGCTTGTAGGCCCGGGCCGAGAAGCCGGCCCGCTCCAGATCGGCGATGTAGTTCGGCAGGTCCCAGAACCCGATGGCCGAGGGCGTGCCGAAACTGTCGCGGATGCGCTCGGGCGTGAGGTCCGAGGGCAGGGCGGCCGGACCCTCGCCCCGGCTGGCCGAGAGTTCGGGGTTCGGCTGGCTCAGGTCCCAGGTCTTGGAGCCTTCGATCTGCCAGGCTCCGTCGGTCAGTGTGGCACGATCTGCCTCGACGCGGCGAACGGGCAGGCCGTTTGCGTCGAAGGACAGGAAGGTCACGCCGTAAAGCTCGGTCCCGTCCAGGTTGGCGCGGGCGGCCTGGATCACCGTCTGCCCCTCTTCGCCGCCCTGGCGCAGCCAGAGCCCGGTATCGGCGACGGACAGGACCGAGCCGCCCGCCTGCGACAGTCCCGCGCGGCGGGCGTCATAGGCCTTGGACGTGGCGGCGACCAGAGGGTTGAACAGGGCCACCATCAGCGCGCCCAGCGCCACCGCAACGACCAGGGGCGTGAGCAGAAAGCGCAGCCCGGACCGCCCCGCCGCGCGCACGACCACCAGTTCGGAGGACCGCGCAAGGCCCAGGAACATGGCGATGGCCGCCATGATCATGATCAGTGGCAGGATGCGGTACAGCGTCTCGGGCACGTTCAGCAGCGACAGGACCGCCGCCTGGCCCAGCCCCACGCCCGCGTCGGAAAAGCGGCGCAACTGCTCGATCATGTCGATCAGCATCAGGATGGCGAAGAAGACCAGGAAGACTCGTCCGACCATGGCCGCAAAGCGCCGCGCGATGTAGAAGCTCAGCGTCATGCCGCCGCCTCCCCCCGCAGTCGGCGCGGCTGCTGGCCCCACCAGATCAAAACGCCCGCCAGCCCGATCCCGGCCAGCGGCGCCAGGTACAGCGCCGACCAGACCGCCGCCGATTGCAGCGCCATGCTTCCGGCCCAGGTCCAGCCCAGTTGCAGCGCGATGATCAGCCCCACCGCCAGCGCCATCAGCCGCCAGAGACCAAAGCGCGAGAACCCGCCCAGCATCAGCGCGGCAAAGCCCAGAAGCGGCGCCGCCACCGCCAGCAGCGGCCCGGCCAGGCGGGAGTGACCCTCTTCCAGCATCTGCGCGCGGCTGGCCCCGGTGGCCTGCATCGCCGCCTCATCCGCGACCAGAAGGGCAAGGGTGGACAGCGTGTTCGTCGGCAGCGTCCGCGCAGCCCCGATGTCCACCAGCCCCTCGAGGTCCAGGGTGAAATCGGCGAAGCGGGTGACGGACAGCCGTCCGCTGGCCCGCTCCAGGCTTTGCGTCGAGCCCTCGACCATCACCAGCTTGGGCGCGGCCTCGCCCCGGACCAGGAAAGCCTTGCGCGCGGTATGCACCAGCCGCTCGCCCGAGGCGCGTTCGTCGGACAGGAAGAGGTGCAGCAGCTCACCCGTTGGGCTGATCTCGCGGATATACAGCGTGATGCCAC
This sequence comes from Alphaproteobacteria bacterium, assembly GCA_046569765.1. Classification (GTDB taxonomy): domain Bacteria; phylum Pseudomonadota; class Alphaproteobacteria; order Rhodobacterales; family Rhodobacteraceae; genus Tabrizicola. The sequence continues at coordinate 76,297 of JBKHWC010000002.1, forward strand.
TGCTCGGATGCATGAATTGACCGTCGTTCAGAAACCGCGCAGTCACGTTCTGCGAGATCTCGGCGCTGCGGGTGGCCAGGGCGCGCTGGCTGGCGGGGACGAGCACATTGGTCAGCACCAGTTGCATCGCCATCACGCACAGCCCGAAATACAGGACCGGCCGCGCAAGGCGGAAGGCGGAAAAACCCGTGGCCTGCATCACCACCAGCTCGCTTTCCTGCATCAGCCGGTTGACCGAATAGACCGTGGCCGCGAAGGCCGCGACCGGCAGGACAAGGCGCACGGCATTGGGCAGGGTCAGGAAGCTGAACTCAAGAAACACCAGCGCCGACTGACCGTCGCCGATCAGCTGGTCGAACAGGCCCACGGCGCGGTTGACCCAGTAGACGGCCACCAGGACCAGCGCAAAGAAGCCGAACAACTGCAGAAGTTGCGACAGGAGATATCGGTCGAATCTGGACACGCGCCCGCCGGCCCCCACAAGATGTTGCGCCGACCCTAACGGAATTCGCCAGCCGCGAAAACTGCTATCTGGCCAAGCGCCGGGTCGGGTTGTAGCTTCCCGGCAAAGCCTTGCCCAGCGCGGCGCCTTTCAACGCGAGTCCATGATGCCCCAGCCCCTGCCGATCCAGTTCCTTGCCGCCGACCTTGATGCCCTCGCCACCGCAACCGGACGTATCGCCGTCCTGGCTGAACCGGACCAGTCCCCCTCTGCCGCGTTCCGCAAACTCGACCGGCTGACGCGTGGCGCGCTGGGGCGGGCCGTGGCGTCCGAGGCCTTCGGGAAACTGAAACCCGGCGAGGGGATGGAGCTTGCCTGGCCCGCAGGTCTTCAGGCCGAGGCAGTGCAGATCCTGCGCTTGGCGAAGCGGGCCGATGTCGCCCAGGCCCGCAAGGCGGGGGCGGCGATCGGCAAGGCCCACGGTACTGGCGCGACGCTGGTCCTGGTCGAAGGCCATGCCCGCGCGGCCGACATAGCCTTTGGCCTTGCGCTCCGGGCCTATGACTTCGACACCCACAAGACCGGCGAGAAGAAGCCTCGTGGTCCCGTCACTGTCGCCGTCACCAACCCTGAGGCCGTGGCCCGCGCCGCAGCGCCGATGGCCGCCGTCGCCGAGGGCGTCTTCTTCACCCGCGATCTGGTGAACGAGCCAGCGAATGTCCTGACCACCAGCGACTTCGCCGCCCGCCTGGCCGGGATGCAGGAACTGGGTCTGCACGTCGAGATCCTGGAAGAGGATGAGCTTCGTCGCCTTGGGATGGGCGCGCTGCTGGGCGTGGGGCAGGGGTCGGAAAGCCCCTCGAAGGTCGTGGTGATGCAGTGGAACGGCGGCGGGGACGAGGCGCCCTTCGCGCTGATCGGCAAGGGCGTCGTGTTCGACACCGGCGGCATTTCCATCAAGCCGGCCGCGGGCATGGAAGACATGACGATGGACATGGGCGGCGCGGGCGTCGTGGCGGGCGTCATGCGCACGTTGGCGCTGCGCAAGGCCAAGGCGAATGTCGTGGGCATTGTGGGCCTGGTCGAGAACATGCCCGACGGCCGCGCCCAGCGCCCGGGCGACGTGGTGAAGTCCATGAAGGGCGACACGATCGAGGTCATCAACACCGATGCCGAAGGCCGCCTCGTGCTGGCCGATGTGCTCTGGTATGCGCAGGAACGCTTCAAGCCCGTGGGCATGATCAACCTCGCCACCCTGACCGGGGCGATCATCATCGCGCTTGGGCATGAGAACACCGGCGTGTTCTCGAACAACGACGATCTCTGCAACGCCTTCCTCGCCGCCTGCAAGACCGAGGGCGAGGGCGCCTGGCGGATGCCGATGGGCGACGCCTATGACGCCAAGCTGAAGTCGCGGATCGCCGACATGATGAACGTGGGCGGCCGCGACGGGGGCGCGATCACCGCGGCCCAGTTCCTCGCACGGTTCGTCAAGCCCGAGGTGCCGTGGTGCCACCTGGATATTGCGGGGACGGCGCTCCTGAAGACCGATTCGGTGCTTGCGCCCAAGGGGGCGACCGGCTGGGGCGTCATGGCGCTGGACCGCTTGATCCGGGACCGTTTCGAAAGGTAAGGCTCCTCGCTTGCTGCGCGTCGCTCCTTGCAGGGCGGCGCGCGCCTGCGAGGAGAAGTCGCAGACGCACGACAAGCCTTCGGGCAGGAGTAGCATGGGCACGGTGATGTTCTACCACCTCACGCGCTCGACCCCGGTCGAGACGCTGGCGCTTATCTTGCCGCGGGCGTTGGGGCAGGGCTGGCCGGTCATGGTCCGGGGCACCACCCTGCCCGGGTTGGAACGGCTGGACGGTCAGCTCTGGCTGGCGGGCGGCGACAACAGCTTTCTGCCGCATGGGCTGGAGGGCGGGCCGCAGGATGCCGATCAGCCGGTCCTGTTGGGACTGGGCCGGGTGGTGAACCGCGCCCGCGTCCTGGCGCTGATCGACGGAGCCGAGGCCGCCGATGCCGAGATCGCGGCGATGGAGCGGGTCTGGGTGCTGTTCGACGGCACTGACCCGCAAAGCCTGCAGTCGGCCCGGGGTCAGTGGAAAACCACCACCGCCGCCGGTCATCCGGCGCAGTACTGGTCCGAAGAATCGGGGCGCTGGGAAAAGAAGGCCGAAAGCGCCCCGCGTCCGGCTTAACGCGCAACCTGTGCCGGATAGCCGGCTGCCTCCAGCGCCGCCAGCACCTCGGCCTGCGGCGCGGCATCGGCGACCTCGACCCGGCGGGCGGGCAAGTCGACCTGCACCGCACCTGCGCCCGGTACCTTGGCCAGCGCGGCTTCGACGGCGGCCTTGCAGTGGCCGCAGCTCATGTCGGGAATCGAATAGGTGGTCATGCCTGCTTCCTGTCTTCCTTGACTCCCGAGTCTGCGCCACTTGCGGACGGCGTCAACCCCGGGCCGATCACCAGTGGGTTGGACAATTCCGGGTGCCCCGAACCCCGTCGCGCGCTTTTGCCTTTGACAGCGCAGCCTTGCGATGCCAAGGCTTTCAAAGCGCTTTGAGGACTCTCGGCGATGGAGAGCTTTTGGAATCACGTTAGAGGGACGGGTTTGTGTTTGCGATAACACAAAAGCGGTTTGAGTCAGCGCTCGGCCGGTTGTCACCGACAGCGTGCTTGACCGTCCCGGTGCGCCGCTTAGGCTTTGTGAAGGAACTGATGTGCTGGACAAACCCGTGACCGACCTGAGCGTGACCCCGAACCTGTTGCAGGCCGACATCCTGCGCCACCTGACCTTCACGGTCGGCAAGGACGCCCCCCACGCCAGCGTGCATGACTGGCGCCTCGCGCTCAGCCATGCGATCCGGGACCGGATCGTCGAACCCTGGTTCACCTCGACCCGCCGTACCTGGGCCCAGGACCACAAGCGCGTCTACTACCTGTCGATGGAATTCCTGATCGGCCGGTTGCTTGAGGACGCGACAATCAACCTCGGCCTCTACGACGCCGCGCAAGATGCGATGGCAGCCGTGGGCGTCGACCTCCGCGCCGTGATCGACGACGAGCCCGACGCTGCGCTGGGGAATGGTGGCCTTGGCCGGCTTGCGGCCTGTTTCATGGAGTCGATGGCGACGCTGGGCTGCCCAGCCTATGGCTATGGTATCCGCTACGAACACGGGCTCTTCCGCCAGCACTTCGACCACGGCCGCCAGGTCGAGACGCCCGAGAACTGGCTGGCCCAGGCCCACCCCTGGGAATTCGCCCGCCCCGAAAGCGCCTATACCGTGGGGTTCAAGGGCCATGTCGAGACCCGCGACGGGCGTGAGGTCTGGGTCCCGCAGGAAACCGTGACGGCCGAGGCGTTCGACACGCCGGTCATCGGCTGGCAGGGAAAATGGGCCAACACGCTGCGGCTTTGGGGGGCGAAGGGGACGACGAATTTCGATCTCGAACGCTTCAACCGGGGCGATTATACGGCCGCTGCGGAACCGGAGACTTTGGCGCGCACGTTGTCCCGGGTGCTTTATCCCGATGACACCACCTACCAGGGCAAGGAATTGCGCCTGAAGCAGGAGTTCTTCCTGACCTCGGCGGCCCTGCAGGACATCCTGCGGCGGTTTCTCTCGAACCACTCTGACCTGCGCGCCCTGCCGAAGCATGTGGCGATCCAGATGAACGACACCCATCCGGCCATCGCGGGCCCCGAGCTGATCCGGCTTCTGTCGGACGACCACGGCCTGCCCTTCGATGAGGCGCTGACCATCGCGCGGGCCTGCCTGGGGTATACCAACCACACGCTTCTGCCGGAAGCCCTTGAAAAGTGGGCAACTTTCACTTTCGGCAACGTCCTGCCGCGCCACATGCAGATTGTCGAGCGGATCGACAGCTGGCACCGCCGCGCCTATCCGAACCGGCCGCATTACGTCGGCATCGTGAAGCATCAGGAAGTGCGGATGGGGGAACTGGCCTTCATCATGTCGCACAAGGTCAACGGCGTCTCGGCGCTCCATTCCGATCTTGTGAAGCAGACGCTGTTCCCCGAGTTGAACGTGCTGCACCCGGGCCGGATCATCAACCAGACCAACGGCGTGACTCCCCGGCGCTGGCTGCGGATGGCGAACCGGCCGCTTTCAGCGCTGATCACCCAGACCATCGGCGCGGGCTGGGAGGCCGATCTCGACCGTCTGCGCGAACTCGAGCCGCAGGCAGAGGACGCAGGCTTCCGCGAGGCGTTCGCCGCCGCCAAGCGGACGAACAAGGTGCAGCTCTCGAACTGGATCGGGCGTGAGATGGGGATCGAGGTCAGCCCGGATGCTCTCTTCGACGTCCAGATCAAGCGGATCCACGAATACAAGCGGCAGTTGCTGAATATCCTGCAGACCATCGCGCATTGGCACCGGATCCGCTCGAACCCCAGGGAAAACTGGGTCCCGCGGGTCAAGATCTTCGGCGGCAAGGCCGCGCCGGGCTATGCAGTGGCAAAGGAAATCATACGCCTTATCAACGATGTGGCGGTCCTTGTTAATTCCGATCCGGCGACGAAGGACCTGCTGAAGATCGTCTATCCGCCGAATTACAACGTGACCATGGCCGAACGGGTGATCCCCGCCGCCGACCTGTCCGAGCAGATCTCGACAGCGGGGAAAGAGGCCTCGGGTACCGGCAACATGAAGTTCATGATGAACGGCGCACCCACCATCGGCACACTCGACGGCGCGAATGTCGAGATATTGCATGAGGTTGGGGCCGAGAATTTCTTCCTCTTCGGCCTGACCGCCGATGAGGTGTCGAAGCGCCGCGAGGATCCCGAACATGCCCGCAAGGCGATCGAGGCCAGCCAGCCCTTGATGGATGTCCTGCAGATGATCGCCGAGGGCCGCTTCTCGCCCGATGAGCCGGGCCGCTATCATCAGCTCGTTCACCGGGTCTGGCACCACGACTACTTCCTCGTCGCCAGCGATTTCGCCGCCTACCACGCCGCGCAGGGCGAGGTGGACCGCGCCTATGCCGATCCGGCGCGCTGGTGGCGGATGGCGGCGCTGAACACGGCCCGCAGCGGGTTCTTCTCCTCGGACCGGACGATCCGCGGTTACATGGACGAAATCTGGCAGGCGACATCCGCGCTCTGACGCGCTTTCGGGAGGGGACGCATGGCCAAGACGACACTGGATCAGGGCGCGGCCGAGGCCATCGCCGGCGGCTGGCACGGCGATCCCTTCGCGGTGCTGGGTCCGCACAAGGTCGCCCAGCGCTGGGAAGTGCGTGCCTTCGTCCCCGGGGCCGAGCGGCTTTGGGTGTTGACCGGCAAGGCCGAGGTCGAGGCGCAGGTCTTTCCGGGAATTCCGGGGCTGTTCATCGCTGCCATGACTCGGAAGGCCAACTACAAGTTCCGCGCCGAAGGCCATGGAAAGACGTGGGAATTCGATGATCCCTATCGCTTTGGCCCAGTCTTGGGGGAGATGGACGAATACCTTCTGGGCGAGGGCACCCATCGCCGTCTCTGGCAGGCGCTTGGCGCACATGTGATCCGCCATGAGGGCGCTGAGGGTGTCCACTTCGCCGTCTGGGCGCCGAATGCCGAGCGGGTGTCAGTGGTTGGAGATTTCAACGTCTGGGACGGGCGACGGACTCCGATGCGGCGGCGCGGCGCCACAGGGGTGTGGGAGATCTTCATCCCCGGTCTGGGCGAGGGCACGGTCTACAAGTACGAACTCAGGGGACCGGGCGGGGCCCTGCTGCCCCTGAAGGCCGATCCGGTGGGGTTCGGCTCTGAACATCCGCCTGCAAATGCCTCGGTTGTAAGGACAATTCGGGGCGACTGGAAGGACGGCGACTGGCTGGCCGACCGGGCCCGACGGCACAGCATCGACGCGCCGATTTCCGTTTACGAGGTGCATCTCGGCTCTTGGCGGCGCGCGCCTGGCAACCGGATGCTCAGCTACCGGGAACTGGCCGAGCAGCTGGTGGACTATGTCGCCGACATGGGCTTCACCCATATCGAATGTCTGCCGGTCAGCGAATATCCCTTTGACGGATCCTGGGGGTACCAGCCGATCGGGCTTTTCGCCCCCACGATCCGCCACGGAACGCCCGAGGAATTCCGCGCCTTCGTCGACGCGGCGCACCGCAAGGGCCTTGGCGTGATCCTGGACTGGGTGCCAGGTCATTTCCCGACGGACGCACATGGGCTGGGCCGCTTCGACGGCACCGCGCTTTACGAACACGCCGACCCGCGCGAGGGGTTCCACCAGGACTGGAACACGCTCATCTACAACTACGGCCGGGTCGAGGTGAAGAACTACCTGGTCAGCAACGCATTGTATTGGCTGGAGGAATACCACATCGACGGGCTGCGGGTGGATGCTGTCGCGTCCATGCTTTACCGCGATTACTCCCGCAAGCATGGGGAATGGATCCCGAACAAGGACGGCGGCCGCGAGAATTATGAGGCGATCGATGTCCTGAGGTCGATGAACATCACGGCCTATGGTGAAGTGCCGGGGATCATGACGGTGGCGGAGGAGTCGACGGCTTTTCCGGGGGTCAGCCGTCCGGCCAACTGGGGTGGCCTTGGGTTCGGCTTCAAGTGGAACATGGGGTGGATGAACGACACCCTGAGCTACATGGAAAAGGACCCTATCTACCGGAAGTACCATCACGGCCAGATGACCTTTGGCCTCGTCTATGCCTGGTCCGAGAATTACGTCCTGCCGATTTCCCATGACGAGGTGGTGCATGGGAAAGGCAGCATGCTGGCCAAGATGCCAGGCACCGGGTGGGAGAAGTTCGCCAACCTGCGCGCCTATTACGGCTTCATGTGGGCGCATCCGGGCAAGAAACTCCTCTTCATGGGCCAGGAGTTCGCGCAAGGGGCGGAATGGAACCATAATCAGAGCCTCGACTGGCATCAGCTTGATATTGCTGAACATCAGGGCGTCCAGCGCCTGGTCCGCGACCTGAACCGGATCTACCGCGAGACTCCGGCGCTGCATGTCAACGACTGCCGCCCCGAAGGCTTTGACTGGATCGAGGCGCATGACGCCGATGCAGGCGTGTTCGCCTGGGTGCGCAAGGGCAGGCCCGGGGACAAGCCGGTGGTCGCGGTGGTCAACATGACTCCGCTGGAACGCAGCTACCGGCTGGGCCTGCCGCAGGAGGGGACCTGGCGCGAGATCCTGAACACCGATGCCGAGGCTTACGGCGGGGGCAACCGTGGCAACCTGGGAGGGGTGGTCACGGAAAAGACGCCCTGGCACGGCCAGACGCAATCGGCGCTTGTCACGCTGCCGCCGCTATCGGCAGTCTATCTGCAACAGGACTGAACAGAGGCGGCGACGGCCGCCCATCCGGGGAGGGATGCGATGAAACCAAGACCGAACCAGCGGCTGTCCTCACAGGCGATGGCCTTCGTGCTGGCCGGAGGGCGCGGCAGCCGCCTGAAAGAGCTGACCGACCGGCGTGCGAAACCGGCGGTCTACTTCGGCGGCAAGACCCGGATCATCGACTTTGCGCTGTCGAATGCGCTGAACTCGGGCATCCGCAAGATGGCGATCGCGACGCAGTACAAGGCGCACAGCCTGATCCGGCACGTCCAGCGCGGCTGGGGCTTCTTCCGGGCCGAGCGGAACGAATACCTGGACATCCTGCCCGCCAGCCAGCGGATGGACGAGGTGAACTGGTACCGCGGCACGGCCGACGCCATTGCGCAGAACATCGACATCATCGACAGCTACCAGGTGAAGTATGTGATCGTGCTGGCGGGCGACCATATCTACAAGATGGATTACGAGGTCATGCTGCGCCAGCATGTCGAGCAGGGGGCCGACGTGACCATCGGCTGCCTGACCGTGCCGCGGAAGGAAGCCAGCGCTTTCGGGGTGATGCATGTCGACCAGACCATGCGGATCACCGATTTCCTGGAAAAGCCGAAGGACCCGCCCGCGATCCCCGGCGACCCCGATCATGCGCTGGCCAGCATGGGGATCTATGTCTTCGACTGGACCTTCCTGCGCGACCTTCTGATCCGCGACATGCAGGACGACAATTCCACCCACGACTTCGGCTTCGACCTGATCCCGCAGATCGTGAAGAACGGCAAGGCCGTGGCCCACAAGTTCGCCGACAGTTGCGTGACCTCGGGCCTGGAGACCGAGCCTTACTGGCGCGACGTGGGGACGATCGACGCCTTCTGGCAGGCCAACATCGACCTGACCGATTTCACGCCCAAGCTCGACATCTACGACAACGCCTGGCCGATCTGGACCTATGCCGAGATCGTGCCCCCCGCCAAGTTCATCCATGACGAGGACGGCCGCCGCGGGATGGCGATTTCTTCGCTCGTCTCGGGCGATTGCATCGTCTCGGGGTCCGAGGTGCGGAATTCGCTCCTGTTCACGGGGGTAAGGACGCACAGCTATTCCAGCCTGGAACATGTCGTGGCCCTGCCGCAGGTGACCGTCAACCGCCGCGCTCAGTTGAAGAACTGCGTGATCGACCGTGGTGTGGTGATCCCCGAGCGACTGGTCGTGGGCGAGGACCCGGAAGCTGACGCCAAATGGTTCCGCCGGACCGACAGCGGGATCGTGCTGATCACGCAGGACATGGTGGACGCGCGGGCCAAGGCCCTGGGCTAAGGACTGGACCCGGCCCGGAGGCTTCGTTACCTCCGGGCTGGAAGCATCTGAAAGGCAAGACGAATGGGCGGTCGGGTTCTGTCGGTGGCCTCGGAATCTGTGCCTCTGGTGAAGACCGGAGGGCTGGCCGATGTGGTGGGCGCACTGCCTGCTGCCATGGCCGCAACAGGGTGGGAGATGCGGGTCCTCATCCCCGCCTACCGCGCCTTGCGCGCCCAGGCCCAAGGCTGGCCCGTGGTCTGGGAAGAGGGTGATCTCTGGGGCGGTCCCGGCCGGGTCCTGGCGGGAGAGGTTGCGGGTCTTTCCCTGCTCCTCCTCGACGCGCCCCATCTTTATGACCGAGAGGGCGGGCCCTATGCCGGTCCGCAGGGCGAACACCCCGACAACGCCATCCGCTTCGCCGCCCTCAGCTGGATCGCCGCCCGCATCGCGCGCGAGGGGCTGGACGGGTGGAAGCCCGACATCCTGCACGCGCATGACTGGCAGGCAGGGCTTGCCCCGGCCTACCTGGCCTATCACGGGTCGGGCGGCTGCAAATCGGTGATGACCATTCACAACATCGCCTTCCAGGGCTGGGCGCCCGCGCACATGCTGGGCATCCTGCGCCTGCCGGGCCATGCCTTCCACCCCGAGGCGCTGGAGTACTACGGCGGCATCTCCAGCCTGAAGGCCGGGCTGATGACCGCCGACTGGATCACCACCGTCTCGCCGACCTATGCCGCCGAACTCATGCGCGAGGAATTCGGCATGGGTCTGCAAGGCGTGATCGCCACGCGTGGCCGGGTCGTCTCGGGCATCCTGAACGGGGTGGACACCACGGTCTGGGACCCTGCGAAGGAAGCGCCGGGCTTTGACCGCAAAACCATCGCTGGCAAGGCCACGGCCCGCGCCCGCCTGTGCGAGGAGTTCGGGCTGGACGTGCCCGGTCCGCTTGCCATCGTCGTCAGCCGCCTGACCGACCAGAAAGGGATCGACCTTCTGCCCCAGGTGATCCCTGATTTCATCCTGGGTGGCGGCGGGTTGATCGTCCTTGGCTCGGGCGACGCGGGGATGGAGGGTGCAGTGCGCCATCTTGCCGACCGTTTCCCCGGCCGGGTCGCGGTGCGGATCGGCTATGACGAGGGGTTGAGCCACCGTCTCTTTGCCGGGGCCGATGCTGTCCTGGTCCCCAGCCGGTTCGAGCCCTGCGGCCTGACCCAGATGTACGGCCTGCGCTACGGCACCTTGCCGGTCGTCAGCCTGGTGGGGGGGCTGGCCGATACGGTGATCGGCGCCTCGCCCGCCACCCTGGCGGCCGGGGCGGCGACGGGGGTGACCTTCCACCCGGTCGATGCACTGGCCTTCGGGCAGGCGCTGCAAAAGCTGCTGGAGCTTTACCGCCAGCCCAAACTTTGGTCGAAGCTGCGCGCCAATGCCATGGCTCATCCCGTGGGGTGGGAGGCCAGCGCCGCAGCTTACGCCGGGCTATACGAAAGGCTGACGGCGTGACAGCGCAGACCGTCTCGCCCCCCGCGCGGCTTGCGGGCCATGCGGTGGGCCCCGGTCGGCCCTGGCCGATGGGGGCCTCTCTGACCGGGGACGGGGTCAATTTCGCGGTGTTCTCGGCCCATGCCGAGCGGATCGAGCTGTGCCTCTTCACCCCCGACGGCCGCAAGGAGCTGTGCCGCCTGCCGATGATCGAGCGGGACGGCGATATCTGGCACATCCATGTCGGAGGGCTGACCCCCGGCACGGTCTACGGCTTCCGCGCCCACGGGCCCTATGCGCCGGAACAGGGGCACCGCTTCAACCCCAACAAGCTGCTGCTTGACCCCTACGCGCGGGCGCTGGAGGGGCGGCTGAAATGGTCCGACGCGCTGATGGGCTACAAGATCGGCAGCCCGCGCGGGGACCTGTCCTATGACACCCGCGACAGCGCCTTTGCCGTCCCGAAGGCCGTCGTCACCGACCCTTCCTTCAGCTGGGGCAACGACCAGTCGCCCCGCACCTCGCGCGTCGACAGCCTGATCTACGAGGCGCATGTCAAGTCGATGACCGCCCTGCATCCCGGCGTCGAGAAGGGGCTGCGCGGGACCTATCTTGGCCTGTCCTGCGATGCGGTCATCGACCATCTGCACAAGCTGGGCGTCACCGCGATCGAGCTTCTGCCGGTCCAGGCCTTCATCGACGACCGCTTCCTTGTGTCGAAGGGCCTGCGCAACCACTGGGGCTACAACACTCTTGCCTTCTTCGCCCCCGAACCTCGCTACATGTCGAAAGGCGCGTTGTGGGAGTTCCAGACCATGGTCCGCCGCTTCCACGCCGCCGGGATCGAGGTGATCCTGGATGTGGTCTACAACCACACGGCCGAGGGCGACGAATGGGGGCCGACACTGGCCTTCCGGGGTCTCGATAATGCCAGCTACTACCGACTGGCGGCGGGCGGGCGCTATTACGTCAACGACACCGGCACCGGCAACACGCTGAACCTGACCCATCCGATGGTCCTGCGCATGGTGATGGACAGCTTGCGCTACTGGGTCGAGGAGGTCCACGTCGACGGCTTCCGCTTCGACCTCGCCACCGTCCTTGGGCGCGAGGCGCATGGCTTCGACCCGCAGGGCGGCTTTTTCGACGCGATCCGGCAGGACCCGACCCTCTCTCGCGTGAAGCTGATCGCCGAGCCCTGGGACATCGGCCCTGGCGGCTATCAGCTGGGGGCCTATCCGCATCCGTTCCACGAATGGAACGACAGGTTCCGCGACGGGGTCCGCCGGTTCTGGCGGGGCGATGCAGGCATGACCCGGGTCCTTGCCGCGCGCGTTCTGGGCAGCGCGGAACGCTTCGACCATTCCGGCCGCGCCGCCACCTCGTCGATCAATTTCGTGACCAGCCACGACGGCTTCACGCTTGAAGACCTGGTCAGCTACACGATCAAGCGCAACTTCGCCAATGGCGAGGACAACCGCGACGGCCATCACGAAAACCATTCAGACAATCTGGGGGTGGAGGGGCCGACGAAAGACCCCAGGATCCTTGCCGCCCGCGCCCTGCGCAAGCGCAATCTCCTCGCAACGCTGTTCCTTTCACAGGGTGTCCCGATGCTCTTGGCTGGCGACGAGATCGGTCATACCCAAGGCGGCAACAACAACGCCTATGCCCAGGACAATCAGACCTCGTGGATCGACTGGTCCAACCCCGACCGTGATCTCGCCGCCTTCGTCGCCCGCCTCTCCGCGCTCCGCCGCTCGCTTCCCGTCCTGCGCCAGCGCCGTTTCCTGCACGCCCGCAAGCGCCACTCCGACGGCCTGCCCGACGTGATCTGGCGCCGCGCCGACGGCACCATCCCGCACTCCGAGGACTGGCACGACCCCGCCTTCCGCTGCCTCTGCGTCGAGCTTCGGATGCAGGCCGAGGGCGGCGATCCCGACCCGACCGCCGTCTTCGCCGTCCTCAACACCGGCTCCGCGACCGCGCTGCATCTGCCGGAAACCGCTCCGGCCTGGGAATTGTTACTGGACACGACCCGCCCAGACCACGGCCCCGAGGGCCGCCCCTCGGACCTGGCCCAAGCGCCCGCGCAGTCTGTCCTGCTTTTCCGGTCCCTGACCGGCCATCCCAAGGGAGGCACCCCATGATCACCACCGTCGCCACGACCCCGATCGCGGGCCAGAAACCCGGCACCTCGGGCCTGCGCAAGAAGACCCCGGTCTTCATGGGCCGCCACTATCTGGAGAATTTCGTCCAGGCGATCTTCGACGTGGTGGGGGCGACGGGCAAGACCTTCGTCCTCGGCGGCGACGGTCGCTATTTCAACGACCGCGCGGCACAGGTGATCCTGCGCATGGCCGCCGCCAATGGGGCCGCGCGGGTGATCGTGGGGCAGGGTGCGATCCTGTCAACTCCGGCCGCCAGCCATCTGATAAGACTGAACAAAACCGATGGCGGCATCATCATGTCTGCCTCACACAACCCCGGCGGGCCCGATGAAGATTTCGGGGTCAAGTTCAACATGCCGAACGGCGGCCCCGCGCCCGAGGGCGTGACCGAGGCAATGTACCAGCGCACCACCGAACTGACCGAGTACCGTATCCTGGAAGCCCATGACGTGGACCTTGGCCAGATCGGCCGCCACCGGCTTGGGGACATGGTGGTGGATGTGGTCGACCCGGTCAGCGACTACGCCGCGTTGATGGAGACATTGTTCGATTTCCCCGCGATCCGGGCGATGTTCGCCTCTGGTTTCCGGATGCGGATGGACAGCATGTGTGCCGTGACCGGCCCCTATGCTGTTGAAATCCTGGAGAACCGCCTGGGCGCGCAGAAGGGGACCTGCGTCAACGCCACCCCCCTGCCGGATTTCGGCGGGATGCACCCAGACCCGAACCCGACCTGGGCCAAGACCCTGATGGACGAAATGTTCGGCCCCGACGCCCCCGATTTCGGCGCAGCTTCGGACGGCGACGGCGACCGCAACATGGTCGTCGGGCGTGGCATCTATGTCTCGCCCTCGGACAGCCTGGCGGTGCTGGCGGCCAACGCCCATCTCGCGCCGGGCTACAAGGCTGGGCTCAAGGGCGTCGCCCGCTCCATGCCCACCTCTGCCGCCGCCGACCACGTGGCCGAGGCTTTGGGGATCGGTCGCTACGAGACACCAACCGGCTGGAAGTTCTTCGGCAACCTCCTCGATGCCGGCCGCGCCACCATCTGCGGCGAAGAGTCCTTCGGCACTGGCTCGAGCCATGTGCGGGAAAAGGACGGACTCTGGGCGGTGCTTCTCTGGCTGAACATCCTCGCCGTCCGCAAGCAGTCGGTGGCCGAGATCCTGCGCGAACATTGGGCCAGGTTTGGACGCAATTACTACAGCCGCCACGATTTCGAAGCGATCGAGACGGCGAAGGCCGACACCATGTTCGCCGCGCTGCGCACCTCGCTTGCCAGCCTGCCGGGGCGCGAACTGCAGGGGATGGTGGTCGAGGCAGCCGACGACTTCGCCTATACCGACCCGGTCGACGGCAGCGTCAGCACGAAACAGGGCATCCGCGTCCTCTTCCGGGATGGCAGCCGCATTGTCTATCGCCTGTCGGGCACGGGGACCGAGGGCGCGACCCTGCGCGTCTACATTGAACGCTATGCGGCGGGGCCAAAGGGGCTCGACCTCGACGCGCAAGAGGCGCTGGCCCCGGTGATCCGCGCCGCGCATGATCTGGCGGAGATCGCCGCCCATACCGGACGCACCGTCCCCGATGTGGTGACCTGAGCCCCAATTCCGCCGCGGCCATGTCGCGAACGAACCAGACGCCTGTTGTGTTCGCAACAAACCTGACACGGATGTCGAGTTTGGCGGAGGGGCGGGCGATGGGTGAAGTCAGGTTGCGGTCAGGCCGCCAGGCCCGTCAGGCCGAGCGGGCGCAAAAGGGCGCCGGGCACGGGCGGCCCTACATCGTCCGCAACATTCCGACTTATGACGTTCTGTCGGAAGAGAACCTGATCCGCATTGAACAGGCCGCCGACCGCGTCTTGGCCGAGACCGGGATCGAATTCCGCGACGACCCCGAGGCCCTGGCGCTGTGGAAGCGTGCGGGGGCCAGGGTGGAGGGGGTCCTGGTCAGGTTCGAGCCGGGGATGCTGCGCGAGATCCTGAGATCCGCCCCGGCCGAGTTCACCCAGCACGCCCGCAACCCCGCGCGTTCGGTGCGAATCGGCGGTCGGAATGTGGTGTTCTCTCCCGCCTATGGCAGCCCCTTCGTCATGGACCTCGACCGCGGCCGCCGCTTCGGGACGCTTGAGGACTTCCGCAACTTCATCAAGCTCGCCCAGTCCAGCCCGAACTTCCACCACTCAGGCGGCACCATCTGCGAGCCGACCGACCTGCCGGTCAACAAGCGGCACCTCGACATGGTGCTGGCCCATATCGAGCTGTCGGACCGGCCCTACATGGGCTCGGTCACGGCGGAAAGCCGGGCGGAAGACTCGATCGAGATGAGCCGGATCCTGTTCGGCGCCGATTTCGTCGACCGCAACTGCGTGATCCTGGGCAACGTCAACGTGAACTCTCCCCTGGTCTGGGACGGGACGATGACCACCAGCCTGCGCGCCTATGCGCGGGCCAATCAGGCGGCGGTGATCGTGCCCTTCATCCTGGGCGGGGCGATGGGGCCGGTCACCAACGCGGGCGGGATCGTGCAGTCCCTGGCCGAGACGATGGCCGGCTGCGCGCTCACCCAGCTGGAGCGGAAGGGGGCGCCGGTGATCTTCGGGAACTTCCTGTCCTCGATGAGCTTGCGGTCCGGCAGCCCCACCTTCGGCACACCGGAACCCGCCATCGGCAGCCAGGTGATCGGCCAGCTGGCCCGCCGGCTGAACCTGCCGCTGCGCTGCTCGGGAAACTTCACCACCTCGAAGCTGCCGGACGGGCAGGCGATGATGGAGGGGACGATGTCGATGCTGGCGGCCATCCATTGCGGGGCCAACTTCATCCTCCACTCGGCGGGATTTCTGGACGGGCTGCTCTCGATGTCCTACGAGAAGTTCATGCTGGACGCCGACCTCTGCGGGGCCTTGCATGCCTACCTCGACGGGATACGGATCGACGAGGACCAGCTTGCCGTCGAGGCCTTCGCCGAGGTCGGGCCGGGGAACCATTTCTTCGGGTCCGCCCACACGCTGCGGCACTATGAGACCGCCTTCTGGGACAGCGGGCTGTCCGACAACGAGCCCTTCGAAAAATGGGAGGCGGCGGGGTCCACCGATGCCGCGACCCGGGCCAACCGGGCCTGGAAGCGGCGGCTGGCCGAGTATGAGGCGCCCCCGCTGGACGAGGGGGTCCGCGAGGGGCTGCGGGACTTCGTCGCCCGGAAGAAGGCCGGAATGGCGGACGCCTGGCACTAGTCTGTCCGCACGCGGACGCTTTGGTCGGCCCATGAAAATCAAGGGCTTGGCTGCGGGCATTTACGAAGCGTCAAGCATTTCGCCCCACACCCGCACCCTGCCTTGCACCAGACCGCCGCGCGAGGCCGGAAGCCCGCGCCACGGCGCCAGGGCGAGCGCCAACAAGGCAAGCGCGATTGAGGCCACCGGGGCGCTGCCGTCCTGACGAAAGCCGGGCACCGGGTTGCGCCGGGGCAGGGCGCCGGGTTCCGCCTTGTGGTAGCCCCTGAATCCCCAAGAGGCCCGGGGCCATGTCGATGCACCGAGCCTGGGTCATGTCTGCAAATGGCGGAGCGAGAGGCCGATTGGCGTGATGTCGATGCAGCGCAGGAAGATCTTTCGGCAGTCTTGTCGGTGCCTGTCGCGAGGCGGCGCGCTTCAGCTTGTTGACGCAGTGCCCGCTCCCGTTGAGGGTCGTCAACATGTCTTCCCACAGGCCCGCAAGAGCCCAGCACCCGAGCAATCGGCGGAAGCCCGGTCGTTCTGGTCAGACCGGCTGGATCGCTCTTGCGTGATTTGCAGCGATGGCCAGGCCGTCTGCAACGGCCGTGAAAACCTCGCTGAAGGAGTGGACGGCCTGCGGGAACTGGTCCTTCATCGTCTGCGAGACCAGCGCCATCAGGCTGGAGCCGCCGACATAGACCACTTTCTCGACCCGGGCGGCATCGAGATCCGCGATCCGCAGCGTCTCGCGCGCGCCCTCGGCGAGGGCCTCGGCATGGCGGAAGATGCTTTCGGTCAGGGCATCGGCCGACAGGGGCAGGGCCAGGCCCGGCTCGATCGGGTCGAGCAGGATTGCGGCCGCCTCGGCCCCGGCATTGGCCGCGATCTTGCCGCGTTCTACCGCAAAGCTCAGCTCATGCCCCAGCTCTTCCTCCAGCACCTTCGCCAGGCGGGCGAGCTTTTCCGGCTGATGCGCGAGCCGCACCATCTCGGCGGCGAGCCGGCGGTTCTGCGGCGTGTAGAGGAAGGCGATCTTCTCCCAGGTCGCGAGGTCATGGAAAATGGCGTTCGGCGTGGGCGAGCTGCCGGAACCGAGGGTCTTGCGCAGCTCGGTTCCCTTGCCCAGATGCGGCATCACCCGGTCGATGCTGATGGCACGGTCGAAATCCGTCCCGCCGATGCGGACCCCGTGATTGGCCAGGATCGTCACCCCATCGCGGCCAGAGCGGAACAGCGAGAAGTCCGAGGTTCCGCCGCCAACATCGACGATCAAGCCGATCCCGCCCTGATCCTCCAGCGCGCCGCTGGCGATGGCGGCGGCCTGGGGTTCCGGCATGAACTCCACCTCGCGGAACCCCGCCGCAAGGTAGCAGGCGCGCAGATCCGCCTCGGCGGCGGCTTCGCGGGGATCGGCCTGGCCGTGGAACACCACCGGCCGTCCCGACAGGACGCGGTCGAAGCGCATCCCGGCCTCGGCCTCGGCCCGGGCCTTCACCTGGGCCAGGAAGCGCGAGATGATGTCCACGAAGGTCACCCTCTCGTTCAGAAGCTGCCGGGGCTCATGCATGAGGGGCGTGCCCAGGATGCGTTTGAGCGCCCGCATGAAGCGCCCCTCGGAGCCTTCGAGCAGCGCCCGATTGGCCGGTTCGCCGATCAGCATGCGGCGCGTGTCGAAATCGAAGAAGAAGGTCGTGGGCATCGTGGTCTGGCCGGGCGCGAAAGTGATCAGGCGCGGCCGCCCGTCCTGCACATAGCCGGCGGCGGTGTTCGACGTGCCGAAATCCACCCCAAGCCCGAGTGCCTTTTGCGCCATGCTCATCTTCCTTCAGCCCCGCAAGGCCGGCGTCAGTAGGCGGTGGGACCTGGGGTGTCAAGCAGCTGGTCCGGCCCCGGAGGGCACAGAACTCCGGGAAAACCGATGCTTCCCCAATGGAGGCAGACCCCGCTCAACGGTGAGAACCATGGTTCCGTCGCCCCGCGCACAGCAGAGCCCGGGGCTATGCCTCCAGTTCGGCGTCCCAGTAGAGGTAATCCATCCAGCTGTCGTGCAGATGGTTCGGCGGGAAGCGGCGGCCGTGGGCCTGCATCTCTTCGGCGGAGGGCGCACGCGGCGGACGGCGGAGCGACAGGCCGGACTGCTTCAGCGTCCGCGAGCCCTTGCGCAGGTTGCAGGGCGAACAGGCGGCCACCACGTTTTCCCAGCTGGTGATCCCGCCGCGCGACCGTGGCACCACATGGTCGAAAGTCAGATCGCCCTTCGCGCCGCAATACTGGCAGCAGAATTCGTCCCTCAGAAAAAGATTGAAGCGCGTGAAGGCCACGCGCTTCTGGGGTTTGACGAATTCTTTCAGCACGACGACGGAGGGGATCCGAAACTCTTGCCGTTGGCTTCGTACGACATGGTCGTATTCGGCGACGATCTGGACCCGGTCAAGCACGGCGGCCTTGATCGCCTCTTGCCAGGGCCAGAGGCTGAGCGGGTAGTAACTGAGCGGACGATAATCGGCATTCAGCACCAGCGCAGGATAGTGCTTGAGCGCGGCCGGGTCGCGCACGAACTGGGTTCTGAAATCGCCGTCCATCCGTCAAAGACTCCGCGCCTTGCCCGTTGACCATGCGGTCGCCAGGGCGGGGGAGCCCGCCCCGTTGGCCGAGACTATATCTGGGGTTTTCCACATGACAACCCCCTAGCGCCTGACGGTCCTGTGAAGGGGATGCCTGATTCCCGTGACCGCAGCATGACAGGGCAGGAAGGTGCCGTCAGGCGGTGGCAGGTCGCAAGATTACACGAACAAGGCAGGGCCGATGTGCCCGGCTCCGATCTTTCGCAGAAGGATCGTGGCCCGCGTCCGGCCGGTGCCGGGCGCGGGCCCTTTCTGTCAGCCCGCGGCGGCGACGGCGCGGCCGGTCAGGACCTTGACCAGGTTCGCCCGATAGGCCTGGGTCCCGTGCAGGTCGGCGATCATCTTGCGGCTGTCCACCGTCAGCCCCGCGATGGCGGCTGGCGAGAAATCGGCCGAAAGCGCCGCCTCGGCCTCATGCCAGCGGAAGACGCCGTCTTGCGAGGCCCCCGTGACCGCCACCCGAACGCCGCCTGCATATTTCGCCACGAAGACGCCGGTCAGGGCAAAGCGGCTGGCGGGCTGGTCGAACTTCACATAGGCGGCCTTCTCCGGGATCGGGAAGACGACCGTGGTGATGATCTCGCCATCATGCAGCGCGGTGGTGAACATGCCCTGGAAGTAGTCGTCGGCCGCGATCTTCCGGGTGTTGGTCACCACCGTCGCCCCCGAGGCGAGGACAGCCGAGGGATAGCAGGCGGCCGGGTCGTTGTTGGCCAGGCTACCGCCGATCGTGCCCCGGTTGCGGACGGCAGGGTCGCCGATCCCTGCGGCAAGACTTGCCAGCGCCGGGTAATGCGCCTTGGCCTCGCGCGCGACGACCGCATGGGGCGTGGCCGCGCCGATGTGCAGGCCGCCGTCGCCCGTGCAGACGCCCTGCATCTCGGCGATGCCGGTCAGGCTGACCAGGGTGCCGGGCGCGGCAAGGCGCTGCTTCATCGTCGGGATCAGCGTCTGCCCGCCCGAAAGCGCCTGGGCTCCTTCGTGCGAGAGAGCCTTGACCGCTTCGGCGATGGTCGAGGGTTTGACGAAGTCGAAGTTGTGCATGGTCCCTCTCCTCAGCCGTGCATCGCCTGCCAGACCCGCGAGGGGCTGACGGGCATGTCGATATGGGTGACGTTCGTGTAGCCGCCGCGATGGAGTGCGTCGATCACCGCGTTGACCACCGCGGGGGGCGAGCCGATGGCACCGGCCTCGCCGCAGCCTTTCACCCCCAGCGGGTTGTGGGTGCAGGGCGTGGCGCAGCTGTGGTCGACGCTGTAGAATGGCACATCGGTCGCGCGTGGCATGGCGTAGTCCATGAAGGACCCCGACAGCAGCTGGCCGTTCTCGTCGAAGACGCAGTTTTCCAGCATCGCCTGACCGATCCCCTGGGCAAGGCCGCCGTGAACCTGGCCTTCCACAATCATCGGGTTCACCACATTGCCGAAGTCGTCGGCGGCGGTGAACGAAAGGATCTCGACCTTGCCGGTGTCGGGATCGACCTCGACCTCGCAGCCATAGGCGCCGGCCGGGTAGGTGAAGTTCGACGGGTCGTAGAAGGCCGTCTCCTCCAGCCCCGGCTCCATGGATTCGAGCGGGTAGTTGTGGGGGACATAGGCCGCCAGCGTGATGTCGACCCAGGATTTCTCCTTGTCGGTGCCGGCGACGGTGAACTTGCCGTCCTTCAGTTCGATATCGGCCTCGGACGCCTCCATCAGGTGGGCCGCGATCTTCTTGGCCTTGTTGATGATCTTGTTCGTGGCCTTGACCATGGCCGAGCCGCCGACGGCAAGGGACCGCGAGCCGTAGGTGCCCATGCCCATCGGCGTGTTCGAGGTGTCGCCGTGGACGATTTCCACCTGGCTGGCGTCGATGCCGATCATTTCGCTGATGACCTGGGCGAAGGTCGTCTCATGGCCTTGCCCGTGCGAGTGGCTGCCGGTGAAGACGGTGATCGAGCCGGTGGCGTTGACGCGGACGGTCGCCGATTCATACAGACCGGCGCGGGCGCCGAGTTGGCCGACAAGGTTCGAGGGCGCGATGCCGCAGGCTTCGATATAGTGGGCGAGGCCAAAGCCGCGCAGCTTGCCGCGGGCTTTCGATTCCGCCGCGCGGGCCTCGAAACCCGCATGGTCGGAGAGTTCGAGGAGCTTGTCCAGCGTCGCCTGGTAGTTGCCGGTGTCGTAGACCACGGCGACCGGGGTCTGGTAGGGGAACTGGTCGGGCTGGATGAAGTTCTTGCGCCGCAGTTCTACCGGGGACACCCCAAGCTCGCGCGCGGCCTTGTCGATCACGCGCTCCAGCTGGAAGGTGGCCTCGGGCCGGCCGGCGCCGCGGTAGGCGTCGACGGGGACGGTGTTGGTGAAGACGGCCTTCACGTTGGTGTAGACCAGCGGAGTCTTGTAGTTGCCCGCAAGCAGCGTGCCGTGCAGCCAGGTCGGGATGCAGGGCGCGAAGGTCGACAGATACGCGCCCATGTTGGCGTAGGTCTCGCAGCGCAGCGCCAGGAAGTTGTGGTCGGCGTCCAGCGCAAGCTCGATCCTGGTCTGGTGGTCGCGGCCCTGGGCGTCGGAGATGAACGCTTCGCTGCGCGAAGAGGTCCACTTGACCGGGCGCTTCAGGATCTGGGCGGCCTTGGTGACGAAGGCCTCTTCCGCGTAGTGGTAGATCTTGGAGCCGAAGCCGCCGCCCACGTCGGGGGCCACGACGCGCAGCTTGTGTTCCGGGATCGCCAGCACGAAGGCGCCCATCAGCAGGCGGATGACGTGCGGGTTCTGGCTGGTGGTATAGAGCGTGTGCTGGCCCGAGTGGTCCTCATAATCCCCGACGGCGACGCGGGGTTCCATCGGGTTGGCGATCAGGCGGTTGTTCACCAGATCCAGCGTGGTGACATGGGCGGCCTTCTTGAACGCCTCGTCCACGGCGGCCTTGTTTTCCTCGACGAAGCCCCAGTCATAGCAGAGGTTCGAGCCGATCTCGTCATGCACCAGCGGCCCGCCCTTGACGGCGGCCTTCATGTCCACGACGGCGGGCAGTTCGTCGATGTCGATCTCGACCGCCTCGGCCGCGTCGCGGGCCTGTTCCAGCGTCTCGGCCACCACGACGGCAATCGGGTCGCCGACATGGCGGACCTTGCCTTCGGCCAGGACGGGGTGCTTCGGCTCCAGCATTGGCTTGCCGTCTCGGCTGGTCACCTGCCAGCCGGTGGGAATTCCACCCACGCCCTCGAAATCGGCGCTGGTGAAGACCTTGACCACGCCTGGCATGGCTTCGGCGTCGCGGGTGTCGATCTTGCGGATCTTGCCGTGGGCCACCTGGCTGCGGATGAAATGGGCGTAAAGCTGGCCCCGGATGTTGATATCGTCGGTGTAACGGCCCTTTCCGGTCAGGAACCGTACGTCTTCGCGCCGCTTGGTGCTGGCGCCGATGCCTCCGTCTTTCGGCATGTCGTCCTCCCTGATTTTCGTTACTCGGCTGCGATCTTCGAGACGTCCTGGCCCGAGGCCGCCAGCACCGCCTTGACGATGTTGTGGTAGCCCGTGCAGCGGCAGATGTTGCCCTCAAGGTGGTGGCGCACCTCGGCCTCGGTGGGTTTCGGGTTCTCTTTCAGAAGCGCCGCCGCCGACATCACCATGCCGGGCGTGCAGAAGCCGCATTGCAGGCCGTGATGGTCCTGGAACGCCTGCTGGATCACGGAAAGCGAGCCGTCGGGGTTCGCCATGCCTTCGATCGTGCGCACATCGGCCCCGGCCACGTCCTGGGCAAAGACGGTGCAGCTTTTCACCATCTGGCCGTTCACATGTACGACGCAGGCGCCGCACTGGCTGGTGTCGCACCCGACATGGGTGCCGGTCAGGCCCAGCCCCTCGCGCAGGAATTGCACCAGAAGGGTCCGCCCCTCGGCCTCGCCGGAAACGGCCCGGCCGTTCACGGTCATGCTGACTTTGGTCATTCCTCTCCTCCCTTGGATTTCCCTGGGTAGGGGGCGCTCAGCCCCCGATCATGCGTTTGAACCAGCCCTTCTTCGGGGCCTCTTCCGCTGCGTCGGCCTGGGTCTCGGGCTCCTCCTCCGGGCCTTCGACCGCCTCCTGGAAGCGGGTGAAGAATTCGTCGGCCAGCTTGCGCGCGAAGCCGTCGATGATCCGGCTGCCAAGCTGGGCGATCTTGCCGCCGACCGAGGCATCGACGGTATAGCTCAGCCGCGTGCCGGTTTCGGTCGGTTCCAGCACCATGTCGGCCCCGCCCTTGGCAAAGCCGGCGACCCCGCCCTTGCCTTCGCCCGAAATGCGCAAGCTGCGCCCCTCGACGATATCGGAAAGCTGGACCACCCCGGTGAAAGTGGCGCTGACCGGGCCGACCTTCTGCTTGACGACGGCCTGATACCCTTCCTCGACGCTGCCCGACAGGCTTTCGCAGCCGGGGATGCAGGCGCGCAGCACCTCGGGGTCAAGGATCGCGCGCCAGACAATGTCGGTCGGGGCGGCGATCTCGCGCGTGTCGGACATCTGCATGGACGATTCCCCCAGGTCTTTTGATCAAGTCTATGCGAAACCGCGCGAAATCCAGCAGAAATTTCGACGGGGCCTGGTCAAATTCCCGAAAGGCGGCCGGTCGCGCATCCGGCACGCGCGGTCTTGCAGGACAGGCGGGAGATGCCTAATCCTTCGCGCCGAACCTTCCCGGAGCCCCTGATGCCTCTGTCCCGTCGTCAGATCGTCCTTCTCTCGGCCGCCGCCGTCCTGTCCGCCTGTGGCCGCAAACCCGAGCCTCAGGCCGCACGAAGCCAGATCCGGCACGGTGCATCGCCGGAAATGATGGCACTGGTCCGCCGCTCGGCCCAGGAGCATGGCATCCCCGAAAGCCTGCTGCACCGGGTGATCCAGCGGGAAAGCGGGTATAATCCGGCGGCGCGCAACGGGCCCTATTACGGGCTGATGCAGATCCTGCCCCAGACGGCCCAGACCATGGGCTATCGCGGCGCGCCCGAGGGTCTGCTCGATGCCGAAACAAACCTGCGCTATGCCGGGCGCTATCTGCGGGGCGCGTGGCTCGTGGCCGATGGCGACGAGGACGAAGCCGTGATGTGGTACGCGCGCGGGTATTACTACGAGGCCAAGCGCAAGGGCCTGCTGGAGGAGACCGGCCTGCGGGCCTGAGGTTCCGCCGTGGGCGCGGTGGTGCTAGACAGGGGCGGGTGCAGGCTGTAGAAGGCGCCCGTTAGCGCTAACAGCGTAGGAGCTGCCCATGGTCTCGCGTGTCATTCCGGTGGATGTGTTCGATCTGGTGATCTTCGGCGGCACCGGCGATCTGGCGCGGCGGAAGATTCTGCCGGGGCTGTATCGGCGGTTCCTGGCGGGGCAGATGCCCGGCGAAAGCCGGATCATCGGCGCGGCGCGGGGCGATCTGACGGATGCGGACTATCGCGCGCAGGTGGCCGAGGCGATTGCCGAATTCGTCCCGCAGGACCGGCAGGACAAGGCCGCGATCGCGGGGTTCCTGGAGCGGCTGCATTACGTCGCGATCGACGCCACGGGGACGAATGGCTGGGCTGCGCTGAAAGGAATGATGCGTGAGAATGTGGTGCGGGCCTTCTATTTCTCGGTCGCGCCCAGCCTCTTTGGCGAGATCGCGCAGCGGCTGTCGGAACACGGCATCGCCGATGCCTGGAGCCGGATCGTGGTGGAAAAGCCCTTCGGCCGCGATCTGGCCTCGGCCCGCGCGCTGAATGCCACGCTGGCCAGGCACTTCAACGAGGCGCAGATCTACCGGATCGACCATTACCTCGGCAAGGAGACGGTGCAGAACCTGATGGCGGTGCGCTTCGCCAACATCCTGTTCGAGCCCTTGTGGAAGGCCGAATACATCGACCATGTCCAGATCACCGTGGCGGAAACCGTGGGCGTGGACGGGCGCGGCGCCTATTACGACAAGGCGGGCGCGATGCGGGACATGGTGCAGAACCACCTGATGCAGCTCTTGTGCCTGATCGCGATGGAGCCGCCCTATCACTTCGATCCCGACGCGGTGCGCGACGAGAAGCTGAAGGTGATCCGCGCGCTGAAGCCGGTGCCGCCCGAGGACATCGTGCGCGGGCAATACGGGCCGGGCAAGGACGAGGCCGGCTATCTGGCCCATGCCGAGAACCCGGCCAGCCGGACGGAAAGCTATATCGCGCTGAAGGTCGGGATCTCGAACTGGCGCTGGCAGGGGGTGCCGTTCTACCTGCGCACCGGCAAGCGGCTGCGCGCGCGGTCAAGCGAGATCGCGATCACCTTCAAGCAGCCGCCCCATGCCATCTTTGACGATGCGAAGGGCTGGCACGAGAACGTCCTTGTCATCCGGCTGCAGCCGAACGAGGGCATGAACCTGATGGTGATGATCAAGGAGCCGGGCCCCGGCGGGATGCGCCTGATGCAGGTCCCGCTCGACATGTCCTTTGCCGCCGTCCTGGGCGCCGATGCCGAGGATACGCCGGACGCCTATGAGCGCCTGATCATGGACGTGATCCGGGGCAACCAGACCCTGTTCATGCGCGGCGACGAGGTCGAGGCTGCTTGGGCCTGGACCGACCCGATCATCCAGGGCTGGGAAGCGCGCGGCGACAAGCCCCAGACCTATGACCCCGGATCCTCGGGGCCCGAGGATGCGTTGATGCTGATGCACCGCGACGGGCGGCGCTGGCGGGAGATTCGCTGATGAAGCTGGAGACCTACCCGGACCGCGAATTCCTGATGCTGGGGCTGGCGAATGTGATCGCCGTGCAGTTGGCCGATTTCCTGCGGCGCGTGGGGCGGGCGACACTGTCGGTGCCGGGTGGGACAACGCCGGGGCCGGTGTTCGACACGCTGTCGGGGGTGGATCTGGACTGGGCGAATGTGGCCGTCGTGCTGAACGACGAACGCTGGGTGCCCGAGACGAGCGAGCGGTCGAACACCCGGTTGTTGCGTGAACGGCTTTTGCGCGGTCGGGCGGCGCAGGCGCGGCTGATCCCGCTTTATGCGCCTGCCGAGACGCCGGAAGAGATGCTGCCGGCGCTGGAGGATGGGCTGCGGCCGCATCTGCCGATCTCGGTTCTGCTCTTGGGCATGGGGGCGGACATGCATACGGCAAGCCTCTTTCCGGGCGCCGATCGGCTGTCCGAGGCGCTGGCGCCGAATGCGCCGCTTCTGTTGCCGTTGCGCGCCGAGGCGGCGGGCGAGCCTCGGGTGACGCTGACCGCGCCGGTGCTGCGTGAGGCGTTCAATATCCACATCCTGATCACCGGGGCCGAGAAGCGCGCGGCGCTGGAGCGCGCGCTGACCCTGTCCCCCGAGGAGGCGCCGGTGCGCGTCGTCCTTGACAACGCAACCGTGCATTGGGCGGAATGACATGACGAAATGGGCTGACCTGCAGCGGCTGCATGATGTGAACAACGGCCGCCATATTCTTGATCTATTTGATGAAAGCCGGACTGACGAGTTCTCGGTCCAGGCGGACGGGATGCTGTTCGATTACTCCAAGACCAATATCGATGCCGAGACTAAGGCCGCGCTTTTGCATCTGGCCGAGGTCTCGGGCGTGGCGGAGAAGCGGGCGGCGATGTTCTCGGGCGAGAAGATCAACGACACCGAGGGGCGGGCGGTGCTGCATGTGGCGCTGCGCGCGGGCGATGGCGCGGTGATCCGGGTCGACGGGCAGGACGTGCTGCCCGAGGTGCGCCGGATCCGCGCCGCCTGCGCGGCCTTTGCGCGGCAGGTGCGTGACGGCGTCTTCACCGGGCAGGGCGGGCGGATCACCGATGTGGTGAACATCGGGATCGGCGGGTCGGACCTGGGACCGGCGATGGCCTGTCTGGCGCTCGCGCCTTACGCGGACGGGCCGCGCTGCCATTTCGTGTCGAACGTGGACGGCGCGCATATTGCCGACACGCTGAAGGGCCTGAACCCGGAAACGACGCTGGTGATCGTCGCCTCGAAAACCTTTACCACGATCGAGACGATGACGAATGCCGACACCGCGCGGCGCTGGATGGGCGAAAAGGTGGCGAACCCGGCGGCGCAGTTCGCGGCCGTCAGCACCGCCAAGGACAAGACCGCCGCATATGGCATTGATCCTGAAAGGGTTTTCGGGTTCGAGGATTGGGTCGGCGGGCGCTATTCGATGTGGGGGCCAATCGGCCTTGCGCTGATGATCGCGGTTGGACCCGAGCGGTTTGAAGAGTTCCTGGCGGGTGGCCGGGCGATGGACGCGCATTTCCTGGGCACGCCGTTCGACCGCAACATGCCGGTGCTGCTGGCGCTGGTCGGCATCTGGCACAACCAGCTGTGCGGCCACGCGACGCGGGCGGTTCTTCCGTACGATCAGCGGCTTGCGCGGCTTCCTGCATATCTGCAGCAGTTGGAGATGGAGAGCAATGGCAAGCGTGTCGCGGTGGATGGGGCAGAGTTGCAGATCCATTCCGGCCCGGTGGTCTGGGGCGAGCCGGGGACGAACGGCCAGCACGCCTTCTACCAGCTGATCCATCAGGGGACGCGCGTGGTGCCGTGCGAGTTCCTCGTGGCACGCCGGGGGCATGAGCCTGACCTTGCGCATCAGCATCTGCTTCTGGTCGCGAACTGCCTGGCGCAGGCCGAGGCGCTTTTGCGCGGGCGGTCGCTGGACGAAGCCCGGGCGATCATGGCCAAGAAGGGGCTGACCGGGGCCGAACTGGAGCGGCAGGCGCGGCATCGGGTGTTCCCGGGGAACCGGCCGTCCACGGTCCTGGCCTATGACCAGCTGACGCCTTTCGTGCTGGGCCAGATCATCGCGCTTTATGAACACCGGGTGTTCGTCGAGGGGGTGATCCTGGGGATCAACTCCTTCGACCAATGGGGGGTGGAGCTGGGCAAGGAACTGGCGCTGGCCTTGCAGCCGGTGCTGGAGGGCAGGGCGGGCACGGCGGGCAAGGACGGGTCCACCGCGGCGTTGGTGGACTTCCTGCGCGGCTGAGTGCCCGATTTCTTTGCAGACACCGGACCGGAGCCTTCGAAGGCTCCGGTCCGGGAGTTCAGAACTTTCCGGCGCTTACTTCAGCGCGGCGGTGACGATGACCTCGACCTTGTAGTCGGGGGTGGCGAGCTTGGCCTCGCCCGTGGCGCGGGCAGGCGTGTGGCCCTGCGGGACCCAGGCGTCCCAGACCGCGTTCATCTCGGCGAAATCGGCCATGTCGGCCAGCCAGATCTGGGTGGACAGGATGCGGGTCTTGTCGATCCCGGCGCCGGCGAGGATGCGGTCGACCTCGGCCAGGCACTGGCGGGTCTGCTCGGTCACCGAGGCGCCGGGCGCGCCGACCTGGCCCGCGACCCAGAGGATGCCGTTGTAGGCCACGGCCTCGGACATGCGGGGGCCGGTGCCGTAGCGGGTGATGTCGTTGTTCATGGGGATCTCCGTTGTTGGCCCCGCGGGATTAGCCGGTCGCGGGGCGGAACGGAAGTCAGTTCGCGCGGCGGCAGCTTTGCTGGTCGCCAGTGGTGGTGACAAGCGTCATGCCGGTCTCGGTCACCAGGGCCAGACCGATCCGCGTCGCGCCTTCCAGGAAAAGCGTGAAATTGTTCCGATCTTGCGCGACGGTCCTGATCGGGAAGCTGCGGGTTCCGTTGTCGTAGGTCGTGGCCGTGAAGCGGACCGTCGTTCCGCCGCAGTCCCAGGTGCCGGCGAAGGCATAGGTCGGAGCCGGGGGCGCGGGCTGAACGCAGGCGGCCAGGGGCAGAAGGAGGAGGAGCAGGGCAGGGGCAAGCCGCATGGTCAACCTATTTGCGAAAGGTCGTATTGCCTAGCAAACCATGGGGCGCCGGGCAAGACATGCGGTCTTGCAATGAGGGCGAGACGGGCGCAAAGAGACGGCGTTTCTTTTCTGGAAGGACAGTGCCATGACGCATCGCATCGCCATCCTCGGGGCCTCGGGCTACACGGGGGCCGAGTTGGTCCGCCTGATCGCGACGCATCCCGCACTGCGCATCGTGGCGCTGTCGGCCGACCGAAAGGCGGGCATGAGCATGGCCGAGGTCTTTCCCTTCCTGCGGCATCTGGACCTGCCGACGCTGCAGAAGATCGACGAGATCGATTTCGCCAATGTCGACCTGTGTTTCTGCGCCTTGCCCCATGCGACGACGCAGGAGGTCATCGCCAGACTGCCGAAGACGCTGCGGATCGTGGATCTGTCGGCCGACTTCCGGCTGCGGGACCCGGCGGAATACGAGAAGTGGTATGGCCAGCCCCATGCGGCGGTCGAGATCCAGAAAGAGGCGGTCTATGGCCTGACCGAGTTCTACCGGGACGAGATCCGGGCCGCGCGGCTGGTGGCGGGCACGGGCTGCAATGCGGCGACGGGGCAGTTTGCCCTGCGGCCATTGATCGCGGCGGGCTGCATCGATCTGGACGATATCCTGATTGACCTCAAGGCCGGGGTCTCGGGCGCGGGGCGGTCATTGAAGGAGAACCTGCTGCATGCGGAGCTGTCCGGGGGCACGCACAGCTATTCGGCGGGCGGCAAGCACCGCCATCTGGGAGAGTTCGACCAGGAGTTCTCGAAGGTTGCGGGGCGGCCGGTGCGGGTGCAGTTCACGCCGCATCTTCTGCCGATGAACCGGGGCATCCTGGCAACGGTCTATGTGAAGGGCGACGCGAAGACCGTGCATCAGGTGCTTGAAAAGGCGTATGAAAACGAGCCGTTCCTCCAGGTGCTGCCATTCGGCGCGCTGCCTTCGACCCGCGATATCGCGGGGTCGAACTTCTGTCATCTGGGCGTGATCGGCGACCGGATCCCGGGACGGGCCGTGGTGGTGGCGGTTTTGGACAACCTGACCAAGGGGTCTTCGGGGCAGGCGATCCAGAACGCCAATCTGATGCTGGGCCTGCCCGAAACGGAAGGGCTGATGCTGGCGCCGGTCTTCCCGTAAAGGGGCTGCTCCTCATGCGGCTTCAGCTTCTCGTCGCGGGGGAAAGCGGCGAGGGACGAAGTCACCGCAGAGCGGGGCTTGACGCGGGGTATGGAGGGTTCCCAACTAGGGACAGGGTCGGCAAGGGGTGCGGACGATGGGCGGCAAGACGGAATTCCGGGGCCTCAAGGGGCTGAAGAAGCAGCGGCGCATCCAGATCGTCGCGCTGGCGGCGGTGGCGCTGATCGGGGCGACCGGCCTGGTCGGCTATGCGATGCGCGACGGGATCAACTTCTTCCGCTCGCCCACCCAGGTGATGGAGGAGCCTCCGGCGGCGGGCGAGACTTTCCGCATCGGCGGGCTGGTGGTCGAAGGCTCGATCATCCGGGGCGAGGGGACCGAGGTCTCCTTCGCGGTGACCGACACCAATGCGACCGTGCCGGTGCGCTACACGGGCATCCTGCCGGACCTTTTCGCCGAGGGGCAGGGGATGGTGGCTTTGGGCAAGATGGAGGGCGACACGTTCGTCGCGACCGAGGTCCTGGCCAAGCATGACGAAACCTACATGCCCAAGGAAGTCATCGACTCGCTGAAGGAGCAGGGAGTCTACGTCGACCCCGGGGCGGCGCCGGAAAGCTGAGCGCACGCTCCGGCAGGGCGCTGTTAAGGGCCGCAAGGCAGGCTTGCCCCGGTGCGAAGGGGGTGGCCGATGCCGGATGTGCAACAGATTGCCGAAGAGATCGTGGCCCGCGAGGGCGGATTCGTGGACGACCCGGACGATCCGGGCGGGGCGACGAACCATGGCGTGACGATCCACACGCTGCGGCGGCTGGGGATCGATGTGAACCGCGACACGCGGATCGATCTGGCCGATGTGAAGGCGCTGACCCGCGGGCAGGCGGTCGAGATCTATCTGGAGCATTACTACACCCGGCCGGGGATCGCCGCCCTGCCCGAGGCGCTGCAGGCGAGTGTTTTCGACATGTATGTCAATGCGGGCGGCAATGCGGTGAAGATCCTGCAGCGGCTGCTGACCGACATGGGCTTTCCCTGCGACCCGGACGGGGCGATCGGCCCGCAGACGATCCGGGCGGCGCAGATGGCGCATGAAGCCGCGCCCTCGCATCTGGTCGATGCCTATGGGATCGCGCGGCGGAACTACTATTACGCTCTGGCCGACAGCCGCCCGGCCAGCCGCAAGTTCGCCCGCGCCCGGGACGGCGGCAAGGGCGGCTGGATCAAGCGGGCGGAGGAGTTCATCTCTCCGCGCTATCACCTGACGGCGGCGCAGCATGCGGCGCGTGTCGCGCGCTGGGGGTGAGGGCCATGTTCGGAAAACTGGCCGGGGCTCCGGCAGCGGTCACGGCGCTGGGAGAGGCGGCGAAGGGGGTGGCCGAGGTCTTCGTGCCCTCGGCCACCAAGCGGATGGAACTGTCGGCCGAGGCGCAGATGGCGGCGCTGCGGCAACTGGGCGAGGAATATCAGCACCCCGCGCTGTCCTGGTTCGACCGGATGGTCAACGGCCTGAACCGTCTGCCGCGGCCCTGCCTGGCCTTCGGGACGCTGGGGCTTTTCACCTATGCGATGGTGGACCCGGAGGCCTTTGCCAAGCGCATGGTGGGGCTCAATGCGGTGCCCGAGCCGCTCTGGTGGCTGCTGGGCGCGATCGTCGCCTTCTACTTCGGAGCGCGCGAGACGCACTACTTTCGCAACCGGGCGGTGATCTCGCCCTTTGCGGCCCAGGCTTCGGCCGAGGAGAATGCCGCGCTGGAGGACTGGCGGCGGGCTTAGGTCCCGCCGCGATCCCCGCCGCGATCCTTGACCTCTGATCAGCCCTCTGGCATGGCCTTGGCCATCAGAGGATGTGATCAAATGAACCTGTTCGCCGATATCCGTGAGCTTGTGGTAACCGAGCTTGAGGCCCTGATGGCCGAGGGGGCGTTGCCCGCTGGCCTGGATCTCTCTGCCGTGGCGGTGGAGCCGCCGCGCGACAAGGGGCATGGCGACATGGCGACCAATGCGGCGATGGTGCTGGCCAAACCGGCGGGGATGCAGCCGCGCGCCATTGCCGATGCGCTGGCGGCGAAGCTGATGCAGGATCCCAGGGTCGCGGGCGCCGATGTCGCGGGACCGGGCTTCCTGAACCTGCGGCTGGAACCCGCGGCCTGGCAGGGCCTGCTGCGCGAGGTGCTGGAGCAGGGCACGAGCTACGGCCGCTCGGCCATGGGAGGGGCGCGCCGCGTCAACGTCGAATTCGTCAGCGCCAACCCGACCGGGCCGATGCATGTGGCCCATGCGCGCGGCGCGGTGGTGGGCGATGCGCTGGCGGCGCTGCTGGACTTCGCGGGCTATCAGGTCACGCGCGAATATTACATCAACGACGGCGGCGGGCAGGTCGATGTGCTGGCCCGGTCGGCCTATGAACGTTACCGCGAAGCCCATGGCCTGTCGCCCGAGATCGCCGAGGGCCTTTACCCTGGCGACTATCTGATCCCGGTCGGCCAGGCGCTGAAGGACAAATATGGCGCAAGCCTGCTGGACCAGCCGGAAAGCCTGTGGCTGGCGGATGTGCGCACCTTTGCCACCGACATGATGATGGCGATGATCCGCGACGATCTGGCGGCTCTTGGCGTGACGATGGACGTCTATTCCAGCGAGAAGGCGCTGTATGGCACCGGACAGATCGAGGCGGCGCTGGAGCGGCTGCGCGAGCTGGGTCTGATCTACCAGGGCGTGCTGGAACCCCCGAAGGGCAAGGCGCCCGAGGATTGGGAAGCGCGCGAGCAGACCCTGTTCCGCTCGACCGCCTTCGGCGACGACCAGGACCGGCCGGTGCAGAAGTCGGATGGGGCCTGGACCTATTTCGCACCCGATATCGCCTATCATTTCAACAAGGTGCAGCGCGGCTTCGACGAGCTGATCAACATCTTCGGCGCCGACCATGCGGGCTATGTCAAGCGACTGAAGGCCGTGGTCAGCGCCCTGTCGGAAAACCGGGTGGCGCTGGACATCAAGCTGATCCAGTTGGTCAAACTTCTGAAGGGCGGCCAGATCGTCAAGATGTCGAAGCGGGCGGGGACCTTCGTCACGCTGCGCGACCTGATCGACGAGGTCGGACCGGATGTGGTCCGCTTTGTCATGCTCACGCGCAAGAACGACGTGGCGCTGGACTTCGACTTCGACAAGGTGACCGAACAGTCGAAGGACAACCCGGTCTTCTATGTGCAATACGCCAATGCCCGGGTGAATTCGATCCTGCGCAAGGCGCGCGAGGCGGGGCTGGACGTCAGCGACGCGACCCTGTCGCAGGCGCATCTGGCGCATCTGGGCCACGAGGCCGAGCTTGAGGTGATCCGCAAGCTGGGCGAATGGCCCCGGCTGGTGGAAATCGCCGCCAAGGGGCATGAGCCCCATCGCGTGGCCTTCTATCTGTACGAACTCGCCTCTGACTTCCACGGGCTGTGGAACAAGGGCAACGAGGACGAGAGCTTGCGGTTCATCCAGGGCGATAGCGCAATTTCTGCGGCGAAAATCGCCCTGGCACGGGCCGTGGGCGTTGTCATTTGCGCCGGTCTTGGTATCCTTGGCGTCACTCCGGTCGAGGAAATGCGCTGACTTATGGCGCCCCGCCGGGGCTGAGGCGTGAATGCAGGGGCGGACGAACCGTCCCGCAGGCAGGGGCAGCTTATGGCGGATGCGGAGTATGACGGGCTTTACGGCTATGACCGCCCGGCGGGGCAGGGCAGGGCGCAGCGCATCCTGCATCTGACGGGTGCGCTGACCTCGGTCGCGCTGGTGGTGGGGTTCGCGGTCTGGGGCTACAAGCTGGCAGTACGCGATGTGCGCGGCGTGCCAGTGATCCAGGCGCTGGAGGGCCCGATGCGGATCGCGCCCGAGGATCCGGGCGGCGAGATCGCAGATCACCAGGGCCTTGCGGTCAACACTGTGGCCGCCGTCGGCGTCGCCGCGCCGCCGCCGGAAAAGCTGATCCTGGCCCCGCGCCCGGTGGACCTGGCGCCAGAGGACACTCCTGGTCTGGCGGGTCTGGCGCCGGTGCAGCCCGAGCTTGCAGTTGCTCCGGCTCCGGCGGATCTCGCCTTGGCGGCCGCCCCGCCGGTGGAAAGCGCCAGCCCGACCGAGATCGCCGTGGATCTTGCCCTGGCCGAGGCCCTGGGCGAGATTTCGCCCGAAGAGATGGAGCCGGTGGCAGAGCTGCCCGACGTGGTGCAGGACCCGGTGCCCGAGGGGGCGATGGTCGTCTCGCCCCGGCCGATGGCGCGCCCCGGCAGCCGCCCGGCGGCCCAGCCGGTCGAGGCCGTGGCGGTCGCGGCTCCGAACGAGATCGACCCCGCCACCATCCCCGCCGGTACCCGACTGGTGCAGTTCGGCGCCTTCGACACCCAGGACGAGGCACGGGCGGCATGGGTGCGGCTGGCCGGCCAGTTCGGCGAGCTGATGGGGGGAAAGGGGATGGTGCTGCAGCCGGCCGAAAGCGGCGGGCGCACGTTCTATCGGCTGCGCGCGCATGGGTTTGAGGACGAGGCCGACGCGCGCCGCTTCTGTTCCGCCTTCGTGGCGCAGAACGCCACCTGCATCCCGGTCCCGCAGCGATGAGCGTGGGGCGCGGCGCGACCATCTTCGGCTGCGCGGGGCCTGAGCTGCTGCCGGTTGAGCGGGATTTCTTCCGTGATGCCGATCCGTTCGGCTTCATCCTGTTTGCGCGGAATATCGAGACTCCCGAACAGGTTGTGCGGCTGACTTCATCCTTGCGTGAGGCAGTGGGGCGGGAAGCTCCGATCCTGGTCGACCAGGAGGGTGGCCGGGTCCAGCGCCTGCGCGCACCGCATTGGCGGGAGTGGGAGCCTCCGCTGGATTCGGTGCTGGCCGACCCGGCGACGGCGGCCGACCGCATGCGGCGGCGGATGGCCGTGATCGGGGCGGAACTGCGCGCGGTGGGCATCGATGCGAACTGCGCCCCTCTGGGCGATGTGGCGCGCGAGGGGACGCATCCCTTCCTGCGCAACCGCTGCTATGGGACCGACCCCGAGACGGTGGCGCAAGTCGCCCGCGCGGTGGCCGAGGGGCTGATGGCGGCCGGTGTCCTGCCGGTGATGAAGCACCTGCCGGGACACGGGCTGTCGCATCTGGACACGCATCTGGAATTGCCGGTCGTGGACCTGGGGCTGGAGGAGCTGCGCGCGGTCGATTTCGCCCCGTTCCGGGCCTTGAACGATTTGCCGATGGCGATGACCGCGCATCTGGTGTTCTCGGCGATCGACCCCGACCGCCCTGCCACCCAGTCGCCGGTGATGATCCGCCTGATCCGCGACGAGATCGGGTTCGGCGGTCTGCTGATGACCGACGACCTGAACATGCAGGCCTTGGCCGGGACGCTGGCCGAGCGGACCGCGCGCAGCCTGGCCGCGGGCTGCGACATCGCGCTGCACTGCAAGGGCGATCTGGCCGAGATGCAGGAGGTCGCATCGGCGGCGGGCGAGATGGGTCCAGAGGCCTTGGCGCGGGCCGAGGCGGCGGTCGCGGCGCGGCCTGCCTCTGGCCTGATGCTCGCTCAGGCGCTGGAGGCCCTGGATGGGTGAAGGCTGGGACGAACCCGAACGCCTGCCGCCCGAGGAACGGCTTGCCGCCGAGGCGCTGATCGTCGACGTGGACGGGTTCGAGGGGCCCCTTGACCTGCTGCTGACGCTGTCGCGGACGCAGAAAGTTGACCTGCGCAAGATCTCGGTCCTGCAACTGGCCGAGCAATACCTGCGTTTCGTGGAACGCGCCCGGACCCTGCGGATCGAGCTGGCGGCGGATTACCTGGTGATGGCGGCCTGGCTGGCCTTCCTGAAGTCGCGCCTGCTGCTGCCGCCCGAACCGGGCGAGGCGGGGCCAAGCGCCGAAGACCTGGCTGCCCATCTGGCCTTCCAGCTGGAACGGCTGCAGGCGATGCGCGATGCGGCGGCGCGGCTGATGGCCCGCGACCAGAAGGGCCGCGACTTCTTTGCCCGGGGCCTGCCCGAGGACATGACCCATCACCGCAAAGTCACCTGGACGGCGACGCTGCTGGACCTGATGCGCGCCTATGCCCAGATCCGCACCAAGGACGAATTCCGCCCCTTCGTCCTGGACCGCGAACATGTCTACACGATGGAACAGGCGCTGGACCGGATGCGGGGCCTGATCGGCTATGCCGGCGACTGGGCCAGCCTGACCAGTTTCCTGCCCGAGGGCTGGGACGTGACGCCAATGGCCCGCCGCTCGGCCCTTGCGGCGCATTTCGCCGCCGTCCTGGAACTGGCCAAGCGTGGCCAGCTGACCTTGCGCCAGGGTGAGAC
Organism: Alphaproteobacteria bacterium; assembly: GCA_046569765.1. Classification (GTDB taxonomy): domain Bacteria; phylum Pseudomonadota; class Alphaproteobacteria; order Rhodobacterales; family Rhodobacteraceae; genus Tabrizicola. The sequence continues at coordinate 112,063 of JBKHWC010000002.1, forward strand.
CTTCGCCCCGATCGAACTCCGCCGGAGGGGCGACGCATGAGCGAGGAACAAAGCCTCTTCGAAGCCCCGCCGATGGGCGAGCAGGAGCGGATGGTCGAAGCGATCCTGTTTGCAAGTGCGCAACCCGTGACGGTGGCCGAGCTGGAGGCGCGGATGCCGCATGGCGCCGACCCGGCCGAGGCGCTGGTCTACCTGCGCAAACGGTACGAGGGCAGGGGGGTGAACCTGGTCAAGGTCGGCGACGCCTGGGCCTTCCGCACCGCGCCGGACCTTGGCTTCCTGATGCAGCGCGAGACGGTCGAGACGCGGAAGCTCAGCCGCGCGGCGATCGAGACTCTGGCGATCGTGGCCTATCACCAGCCGGTCACCCGCGCGGAAATCGAGGAAATCCGCGGGGTTGCGGTCAGTCGCGGCACGATCGACCAACTCATGGAGCTGGAATGGATCCGCTTCGGGCGGCGCCGGATGACCCCTGGCAGGCCGGTGACCTTTGTGGTGACGGAACAGTTCCTGGACCATTTCGGACTGGAGTCCGCCCGCGACCTGCCGGGGCTGAAAGAGCTGCGCGCCGCCGGACTTCTGGAGAGCCGCCCCTTGCCTGGCCAATCGGCGACCCCAGATGAGGAAGACGGCGTGCAGGCCGGGCAGACCGAATTGTTCGAGGATTGAGAGAGGCGTGATGGACTGGAACCGGCTGATCAACCAGCTGACGCGGATGTTCCTGCGCAAGGCCGTCAACAAGGGCATCGACATGGCCGCCCGGCGGGGCAAGGCAGATGCCGACTTGACACCCGAAGAGCGCAAGCGCGCCCAGTCGGCGAAGCAGATGGCCGACAAGGCGCAGAAGGCCGCCCGGCTGGGCCGACGCTTCTTGAAGTGAAACCAATCGGTTCTGCCGGTTTGTTCCAGAAACCTATTGCCGCAGGATGAGCCGGTTTCCCGCAAACTCCATGCGGAATTGGCCCAGATAGTCCATGCCCAGAAGCGAGCCCTGCATCTCGCCCTCGGTGACATAGGCGCGGAAATCGCGGTTCTCGAACGGGCCAAGCTGGACCAGGGGGAGCGTCACCCGCGCCGTGCGAACGACGCCATTGGCGGTGTAGGCCTCGCCCAGGAACATCAGGCTTTCGGGCGCGATCCCCAGCGTCTCGGCGTCCTGACGCGCCAGGACCATGCCGCTGGCGCCAGTGTCGACCATGAAGGGCACCGCAGTGCCGTTGATCGTCAGCGTCAGGTAGTAATGCCCGTCGGCCGCACGCGGGACCTCGACCGTGCCGTCCCGGGCCACGGCCTGGATCGGCATGGCGTCGCGGCGGATGTCGGTCCACAGACCGTAGCCTGCCACCACACCCACGAAGATCAGCCCCCAGGCCATGGCCATGCGCAGCGCCTGACCCATGCGCTGCCGGAACTCCACCAGCGCCCAGCCGCCAAGCGCGACCAGGATGATCGCCAGATAGCCCACGCGGGCCAGGGTTTCGCCGTCCATCCGAACCTCCGCTTGTCGGATGATATGGGGGCAGGGGCCCGATTTGGAAAGGTCAGCCGATCAGCCCGGTGCCGCGCACGCCGTCGATCACGAACTGCACCGACAGCGCAGCAAGCAGCATCCCCAGAAGCCGGGTGATGACGATGGTCCCGGTCCGGCCCAAGAGCCGCTCCAGCGGTGGCGAGGCCAGGAGGAAGGCATAGGTTACCGCCATCATTCCCAGCATCAGACCCAGGACTGCGAGCGTCCCGCCCCAGCCGGGCCCGGCCTCTCCGACCAGAAGGATCACCGAAGCAATCGCCCCCGGCCCGGCGATCAGGGGTGTGGCAAGCGGAAAGACCGAGGGGTCGTGGTCAGGCTCGGCCTGCTGTCCCTCGCGCCGCTGGGTGCGGCGTTCGAAGAGCATGTCGAGCGCGGTCAGGAACAACAGGATCCCGCCTGCGATGCGGAAGGCAGGCATCGAGATGCCGATGAAGGCCAGGATCGACTCGCCCGCCAGGCCGAAGATGAGGAGCAGGACTGCCGCGATAAGGCAGGCCCGCCGCGCCATCGCCCGGCGCTTCTCGGGCCCCATGCCGCGGGTCAGCGCGATGAAGAGGGGCACCAGACCCGGCGGGTCGATCACCACGAAAAGCGTGGCGAAGGCAGTGATGAGGAAGGCGGTTTCGGGCATCTGTCCCCCAGACTTTGCGGCAGGCTAGGCGGTAATCGGGCGTTGGAAAAGCAGAACCTGCAGGACCGGGGGGCCAGCCCCCCGGACCCCCCGGGATATTTGGGGACAGAAAATGTCAGACGATGGTCGGCCCGAGCGTGGCGGGGTCGATGCCGGGGGTCGACCAGAACTCGGCCGCGAACGGGGGCAGGGTGGCCAGCACCCGGTCAAGATCCTGGCGCAGAATGGATTTTCGCAGGGCGAAGGCGGTCGCGGCGACGCAGTAGGGCGGGGTCAGATTGTGCTTGGGACGCAGCGCTATGGCCTCGGTGGTCCAGTCCGCCCGCGTGCCGGGGGGCAGGGGGTCTTCAGCGAGATCCCAGTCGGCGACGAAGAGGGCGCGGAGAACCGCAGGCAGGACCTGGGCGAAGTCGATGGCCTGCTGCGGGCTCAGGCGGCGGCGGAAGGCGCGCAGAACGCCCTCGACCGCCGTATAGGCCGCATTGTCCGAGGTCAGGTCCATCGCCGCCTTCGCCTCGTCCAGAAAGGCCCGCCATTCGCGGGTCGCTTGCCGGTAGGTCCAGGGCATGGGCATGGCCAACCTCGTGAAGAACGGCCGTCAAGCCGCTGAAGCCTCAAGCCTTTCCTGTGCGGTCAGCCATAGCGCCTCGGCCTTGTCGAGGGCCTGCATGAGCTCGGCATATTTGGCGTTCCAGGTGGCAAGCTCGCTTTTGCGGCTGTCCTCGTAAAGCGCGGGATCGGCCAGTTTGGTCGCCAGCTTGTCGCGCATGTCGTTCAGCTTTGCCAGCCGGTCCTCGCATTTGCGGACCTCGGCCTTCAGGGCAAGGATCTCGTCTCGACTGGCTTTCTTTGGCTTTTCAACGGGTTTCGCGGTGGTTTTTACCTCTTCGTCGCCGGCCAGAAGCTGACGGCGGTAGGCCTCCAGATCATCGGTGTAGGGCGTCACCGCGCCTCCCTTGACCAGCCACAGCCGGTCGGCCACCAGGCCCAGGAGGTGCATGTCGTGGCTGACCAGGATCACCGCGCCGGGATATTCGGTCAGCGCCTCCACCAGCGCCTCGCGGGATTCGATGTCCAGGTGGTTGGTCGGTTCGTCGAGGATCAGAAGATGCGGCGCGTCGATGGTGGCGAGCAGCAGGGAAAGCCGCGCTTTCTGACCGCCCGAGAGGCGACCGACGACGGTGTCCGCCTGGTCCGCCATCAGACCAAAGCCCGCCAACCGGGCGCGAAGCTTGGGCTGCGCCTCATCCGGCCTTAGGCGCTGGACGTGCTGCAAGGGCGTCTCGTCCAGGTGCAGCTCATCGACCTGATGCTGGGCGAAATAGCCGATCCGCAGCTTTGACGACCGGGCGATCTTGCCCTCACACGGCTGAAGTTTCCCTGCCAAGAGCTTGGAAAGCGTCGACTTTCCCTCACCGTTCCGACCAAGAAGGGCGATCCGGTCATCCTGGTCGATCCGCAAGTTCAGCCGACGCAGGATCGGGGGGCCGCCATAGCCCACGGCCGCGCCGTCAAGGTTGATGATCGGGGGGGCCAGTTCCTCGGGCTTCGGGAAGGTGAAGACGACCTTCTTTGCCTCTTCGGGCGCGGTGATCGGGGTCAGCTTCTCCAGCATCTTCACGCGGGACTGGGCCTGCACGGCCTTGGACGCCTTGGCCTTGAAGCGGTCCACAAAGCTCTGCAGATGCGCGCGCCGGGCTTCGACCTTCTTCGCCTCGGCCTGCAGGACCGCGCGGCGTTCGGCCATCTGGCGGGCGAACTGGTCGTAGCCGCCTTGCCAGTAGGTGAGCTTGCGGTTGTCGAGATGCAGGATGCCCTGGACGGCGCGGTTCAGGAGGCCCCGGTCGTGGGAAATGATGAGGACCGTGTGGGGGTATTTCTGGAGGTAGCTCTCCAGCCAGAGTGCGCCCTCGAGGTCGAGATAGTTGGTCGGCTCATCCAGCAGCAGATAGTCGGGCTGGGCGAACAGCACGCCCGCCAGCGCCACCCGCATCCGCCAGCCGCCCGAGAAGGCCGAGCAGGGCATCAGCTGCTCTTCAGCGTCAAATCCCAAGCCCTTGAGAATACTGGAGGCTCGCCCCTCGGCCGACCAGGCGTCGATGTCGGCAAGGCGCGCCTGGATCTCGGCGATCCGGTGCGGGTCCTGCGCGGTCTCCGCCTCGGCCATGAGCGCGGCACGTTCGGTGTCCGCGGCCAGCACCGTGTCCAGCAGCGAGGTTTCCGACGACGGGACTTCCTGCGCCACGCCGCCGATGCGGGCGCGCTGGGGCAGGGTAATCGCGCCGCCTTCCAGCGCAAGCTCTCCCCGGATCAGGCGGAACAGCGTCGTCTTGCCCGCGCCATTGCG